>DMYK01000055.1:5868-6436 GCA_003483675.1 Microcoleaceae cyanobacterium UBA11344 | reverse complement strand
CTGGGGGCTAGAACCCAACCCGGTCCTTGAATAACGTAGAGTCGCAGTCGGCGACCTCCGTCTCTTACTCTGTTCCTGATGTGGAAAGGAGTTGGGGGTGATGGGGCGTCACTCGCAGGCACTAATCTCAAATCTCAAATCTCAAATAGTCTCGGCAATAGTGCGATCGACTGTCGCAGGAGAGCGCAACTATAATTTAGCGCTGGGAGGCTCAAAAATTTGATAATTTTTGAGAATAACTGTAAACTTTTGAACAAATTAAATATATTTTTGTAAACATCGCGCTAGTCGGACTGCTGAGGGCGACCTCCGACTAGCAAAACCTGCAATTTTTTCAAACCCTAGAACTTGCCAGGGTAAGTTTGAAAGTGAGCTATTCCGGCTGACGTTCCAGAATAGCCTCCATCGTGCTGGTCAAGTAATGACCAGACATAATCCCGCTAGAGTGGTAGTAGCGGTTGTCGTCTACGCGGTGGAGGGAATCAAAACCTGTCCGGCGCAGGCGTTCGTCTCCCAGTACCCAGTAACGCTGCACGATCGACTGGGGAGCAATCCAACCTTCGCCCTC
>DMYK01000055.1:775-5822 GCA_003483675.1 Microcoleaceae cyanobacterium UBA11344 | reverse complement strand
GAGGTGTCCTCGGTACTGCAAAATAATCTCTTCGCGCTCGCCTCCAGGAAACACGAGCTTCGTCACCATACTGAACCAATCTGTTCGGTTCCAGCTCACTAAAGTTTTGCCTTTTACCGTAATGGGCATCGCATTGCGCTCAATCCAACTTCCTTCGAGCGTCCATTGGCCTGATTCCATTAAAAACGTGTGAGCCACAGTGCTTTTCCTATGCTTTTCCTGCTGGCTAAAATGCTGGTGCAACAACGCACAGCCGTTGTCCCTCAAATCTATGGTATCACGCCCAACCGTGCCAACAAGAGTTAATTTCCCCTAAAAGTACAGGAGCGATCGCACCAGTAACTTGAGGGAGATTGCCGGGAATACCCCGAACCCGCCATGCGGCCAAAACCGCAAAAGCGATCGCCTCTTTAAAATCTACACTCAAGCCCGCCTCGGAGGTAGTCAACACTTGCACTGGATGCAATTGAGCTTGTAATCGGCGTTTTAAGTAGAGATTATGGCTGCCACCCCCGCACAACAAAACTCGATCGGGCATCTGCGGTAAAAAAGTTTGGTAACTGTGGACGATCGAGGCGACTGTCAGTTCTGTCAGAGTAGCCAGCACATCAGCAGGACTGAGGTTGTTACCTTGAGCCTCGACCAAACAACGGTTAAAATAGTCTACACCAAACAACTCTCGCCCTGTAGATTTTGGCGGTTTTTGGAGGAAGAAATCTGAGGCGAGCCAATTCTCTACTAGAGCTTGACAAGGAGTCCCAAGGGCTGCCCAAGCTCCATTTTCGTCGCAAGTTTTAGTTCCACCAGAGAAGTGTTCCACTGCCAAATCTAACAGGGAATTTCCCGGCCCTGTATCCCAGCCCAAGATGCCATCCCCAAGACGGGAAACCTCCGATTTGTGGGTCTTTTCCCCTGTTTCGGTGCAAGGCAGATAGGTTACATTGCCAATTCCGCCCAAATTTTGGATGCAGAGATTGCGGTGGGGTTCTGCCAGCAGGTAAGCATCAACTATGGGTACTAAAGGTGCTCCTTGACCCCCTACTGCAATGTCGGCCGAGCGAAAGTTGCTCACAGTAGTAAGGCCAGTCAATGCCGCAATTAGAGCGCCCCGCCCTAGTTGCAAGCTGTAACCCATTTCTGCACCGGCGATCGGTCCAGCAGCAAAGCTTTTCCTTTCCGTATTCCCAGCCGGTCGGTGGTAGACAGTTTGACCGTGAGAGCCGATCAATTCTGCTTTACCATATTCTGCTTGAATTGTCAAGGCTGCGGTGGCAAATTCTTGGGCGATCGCGTCGTCTAATTCTGCTAGTTCTGCCATTGACAAAGCTGACCCGCTGCAAACTGAGAGAATTTGCGATCGCATTTGGTCAGGATAAGGAAAAGTGCGACCACCGACTAATTGCACTTGCAAGTCTGTTTGGGAACCGAACACATCTACTAAAGCAGCATCTATGCCATCCACCGAAGTGCCGCTGATCAAACCAATAATGCGAGTCATCCGATTTGAGATTTGAGATTTAAGATTTGAGATTGCGAGTCTGATGGGTTTATTTGAGGTTGATCGTCACAATCACCACAGTAATATTGTCACGCCCGCCCTTCTCCTTAGCTGCTTCAATCAAAGCAGTTGCAGCCCCTTCGCAGGCGCGAATCGACTTCAGAGGCCCAGCAATCAAAGGATCGGAAAGTTCCTCAGTCAAGCCGTCGCTACAGAGCAGCAAGCGATCGCCAGGCTTTACGTCCACCGGGAGAATATCTATCTCACGCAAATCATCCCGGCCCAAACACTGGGACAAAACGTGACGCCAAGGATGATTGCGAGCCTGTTCGGGAGTCAGAGCCTTTCTTTGTACAGCCTGAGCCACCCAAGTCTGGTCTTCAGTAATCTGTTCCAAGTAAGAGCCATGCAGTCGGTACAAGCGAGAGTCACCGACATTAGCACAGTAAGGCCGCCCCTGATCCCTAAACACTACGACCACAGCAGTAGTCCCCATATCACCCCGTTCGGGATGGTTGAACTGATCCGTCAAAATTGCTTGATTGGCGATTAAAAAAGCTTTTTCCAACAACAGCGGAGAATCCTCTGGGCCTTCCCAATGTTCGACCAGATAAGATTGAATTGCCTCAGTAGCAATCCGGCTGGCTTCTTGACCTCCTGCGTGTCCTCCCATCCCGTCAGCAACTATAAAAAATCGCCCATCCGAGTCGATGTAGTACGAATCCTGATTTACGGAACGAACTAACCCTGTGTCTGTCTTACCTGCGAAAGAGCGTTTCATAGATTGGGTGATTGGACTCATCAGAAAAATGGGTGGGAAACCCCGTCCTTCTAGGACGGCTTGACAATTTAATTCGCAACACGCCACGAGTTGTAAGATAAAAACTTGCAATCACAAGGCGATGCCTTTTGGGACAACCGCTTACCAGTTTTTAAATCGTGCAAGCTAATTGTTTTCCGGTATGGGTCTTTCTTGGTTGGAGATTCTTGCCATCCGCCAACGTAACAAAATCCATATTTAGGGTGTTTAACAATTGAACCGCGCTTAAACCCGACACTAATTGTGCCACCGTATCTAGAGCGGACCTGGCCTCCATGAATGTTGCAAGCGATGGAGTTGTCTGCGATGAAATTCAAGGGGGACAATCTCAATTAGCTTGGTGTTGTCGGGGTGAATGTGTCCTAGAGCGTACCAATTAGCCAGCACCCAAGAATCAACACAGTGAGCCTCAAACTTGTTTGATAGCTTCTGTTTGGATTTTTTGAGTCCTAAATTTTGACGCAGTTCGTAAGTGTCGTTTCCCGATCTAATCTCAAGATGGGCAATCTTTCTAAGTTGGTCGTAAAACCAGTGCTTACCCACTTCCAAAGGACTAAACGATAGGTTCCACTTACGTCCGTTTTGCCAGGTTCGCGCTTTGATGTCCTCCACAACAAATGTTGATATCGGAAACATCAACGTTAGCCAGTTAACTATCCTTAGCTTCCACTCCCATCTCGCCTTAGTAGATGGGGGGATACGATTTTTGTTAACCAACCTGTTAGCTCGGTTTTGACGGCACGGCGTGTTACGAAACCGCCTCGCACGTCGCATATTTCGCCTTACTTCAACGCGGTCTTTTACCCAATCGATTGCATGGGTTTGAATGTTTAAGTAGGTATGCGATTTGGATTTAACTGTAAATCCTTCACGCTTGCTACCCGGATCGATTCCTACCGCAATGGGCTGGCGATCGGTATTAGAAGGTTCTACGTTGAGTCGAACACAAAATACCCCCTTCTTCCAAAACGGTGTCGCCTTACCTGAGCAGATCCAACGCTTTGCACGACTTGGGGTTGTTGGCATTAATGGTCTATTTTCACTATCTACAACGGGTACAAACATTTACGGTAAGTCCTATTTCTAGGTGTATATTTCCCTTCGCCACTGACTGCCAGAGAGGTGAAAAACTAGGGAGGCATTCTTAACGTCTTGCAGGATACCACTCCCAAGCAGTTCAGTCTGTCTTTTAAGGACGCAGGCTAGACACTGTTTTAGTCTTGAATTAAGAAGGTGGTAAGCCTTCCTCTTTCAAGCCTCACCCTTTTAGGGTGAGGTTAGTGACCGAACTTGCATGGTAGATACAACTCGCGCAACTTTTATGCCGACAACTCTGACTTGAAAGGGGACTTAAAATGCTTCTCATCCCCAGAGCCGATCGCGAGTTGCGCGAAAAATTGCACTTCTTTAACCTTTAATTGTAGATCGTTTGATGCTACTACTCTCTAAAAATTTGGGTTGACAGTTGCGGCCGTCAACATCTGGCTGCTTCAATTTGCTTACGACATTCTATCCAGGCGATCGATCCGCTTAAGCAAGCGCAGCAGAACAAAGCCAGTACCCGCAGCTAGCAAAGCCACCACAACCGCCGGCCATACTTGATTGCTGACAAACAAAATTGTCGCCGACAAAGTAAAAGCACTCATCATTAAAGTATAATTTGTGCCCATTTGAACGCTGCTAATGCGCCGCAGCAAACGTTCTGTTTCGGCGGAACGGACGCGAATCCGCAAATCTCCCTGGTCTAGTTTGTCAAGAGTTTCCTCAATCCGGCGGGGTAAACTCAAGGCTGTCGAACTCACCTGAGCCGCCTGACGGCCGAGTTCATTAAAAATACTGCTAGTTGTATCAGGGCCATTTCCATTAGTCATAAGCTGCATGGCAAAAGGTTGTGCCACCTCCATAAAGTTGAACTGCGGATCTAAACCCCGGCCGACTCCTTCGATCGTCGAAAAAGCTCGCATCACAAAAGTAAAGGTAGCTGGGAAGCGAAAGGGTTGGTTGTAGGCAATATCGTAAAGGTCGTCGGTAATGGCGCTGACCGATTGATTTTCAAAAGGTTTGTCCATGAAGTTATCCAGCATATACTGGATCGATCGACGCACCGGCGACATATCACCCGTAGGCACCAGAGCTCCCAGATTAATCAAAGAATCCATAATCCGCTGTCCGTCTTTGGCAGCAATGCCGTAGAGCGTCTCCATCAGTCCTTCGCGGACGTTCGACTGAATTTGCCCCATCATGCCGAAATCGTAGAAAATCAGACCTCCGTCAGCACTAACAGCGATATTGCCGGGGTGGGGGTCAGCATGGAAAAAGCCGTCGTTGAGTAACTGCTGCAAATAAGCTTCTGCTCCCTTTTGGGCGATCGACTTGCGATCGATGCCAGCAGCATCCAAAGCCTCATAGTGGCTAATTTTAATCCCCGGCAGGTACTCCAAAGTCAGCACCCTGGGAGCCGCGTACCGCCAATAAACCCGCGGCACCTGCACCCAGTCGCAGTTGCGAAAATTGCGACGAAAAGTATCGGCATTCTTGCCTTCATTGATATAATCAATTTCCAGCCAGAGAATGCGGCAGCATTCCTCATAAATCCCCATCCAATCTCGGCCGCGGCCCCACTTGGGATGGTTTTGAAAGTAGCGAGCAATGCCCTTGAGAATTTGCAAATCTATCTCAAACAGCTTCCGAAGTCCAGGGCGCTGCACCTTAACCACCACTTCCGGGCC
>DMYK01000055.1:0-651 GCA_003483675.1 Microcoleaceae cyanobacterium UBA11344 | reverse complement strand
AGCTTAGAAAGTTCCTCGACATACTCTGTGGGGAACAAATCGGCGCGAGTCGAGAATAACTGACCAACTTTAATGAAAGTGGGGCCCAAATCCAGGAGAGTTTCTCGCACCCAGATAGCCTGAAAGCGCCGTCTAGCAACTTTCTTTTCTTCAGTAACGCCTTTCCAGTAGCTCCAATCTTTGCTGTCGAGCCACAGGGAAGCCAGCCAGAGCAATACGAAGGCCCAAATGTCGAAGAAGCGTCGCCGACGAGAGTATTTTTCGCGGTTCCAGCGATAAGCTTTACTTTTGTAGGATTTGCCAGGGGTTTTTGGCAAAACGGCATCGCCAATAAGCTTGGCGGATCGCTGGGAATTAACAGAGTCATCAAGGAGAGCAGACACTTGGGTTCCTAAATTGCTGATTTTATGTCGTGGCTTTGATGGGAAGTAAGAGCGCAGCGTTTTGCGCTCTTGCAGTAAGTCAGTTGTTGGGGGTGAGATGGGGCGCTAGGGCAAACTGCTGCGGTAGCGCTGCAATTCTGACCTCACCAGGGCAACTTCGGCGCGCAGCTCATCAATTGTTGCTTGTAAGTCGGCGGGCTGGGTATCTTGAAAGGGGGTTGCAGTGCCGGTGCGGTTCTGAATCGCTGAATCGGCTTCTCGATTGGCT
>DMYK01000412.1 GCA_003483675.1 Microcoleaceae cyanobacterium UBA11344 | reverse complement strand
TTGCTCACAAAAGCACAAAATCCGGCCTCTGTAAGAACAGAGACAGTATATTCTTTAGAGATAGTACCTACTACCACGGAAAATCCGGGCGAAAGTGCGATCGAAATCCGCCAAACTCCCGCTCAAACTGGCAGAAATCCCGCTCAACTTCCACCTGCTAAAAACCAGTTACTTCAGCTACCACCTTTTAGCAATTAGTAATTAGTCATATAGCAATCCTAAATCATTCAGATAAATTTGTAGGGGTAGTGCCAAGAGTGCCTACCCCCTATCTATCGGGGCAACCACGGGGGGATTGCCCCTACAATAATTACGCAAATGATTTAGGGTTGCTATACCAAATCCGCTTTGATTATCCGTCTTTTCTTCAGTCCGCGCGGACTTCGTTTGTGTAGTAGCGATTTCAATCGCCGAGCGATAAAAGGGGTAACAAACCAGGATTTGGTATGAGACTTAATTGTCAAGCAAAAACAACAGTGCGATTGCCATAAACTAAAACACGATCCTGTAAATGATACCGCACGGCTCTTGCTAAAACAACTCTTTCTAAATCTTTACCTTTGCGAACCAAATCAGACACTTCATCGCGGTGACTCACACGGACAACATCTTGTTCGATAATCGGGCCAGCATCTAAATCTGGTGTAACATAGTGGGCTGTTGCACCAATAATTTTCACCCCTCTTTCATAAGCCCTTTCGTAGGGATTTGCACCCACAAACGCGGGTAAAAATGAATGGTGAATATTAATCACATTGGGAAATTTGATCATAAAGTCTTGACTCAAAATTTGCATATATTTCGCCAAAACTACTAAATCAATGTTATACTTATTAAGAAGTTCTAACTGTTGTGCTTCTTGAATAGCTTTATTGTCTTTGGTAATGGGAATATACTCAAAGTCGATACCATATTGTGCGGCTATGGGCTTGAGATTTTCATGGTTACTGATAATCAGGGGAATTTCACCCATGATTTCTTTAGCTCGTTGTCGCCAAATCAAGTCTAATAAACAATGATCTTGACGACTTACCCAGAGGGCGATTCGTCGAATTTTATGGGAGAAATGTAATTGCCAATTGGCTTGTAAATCCTTGGCAATTTCACTAAAAGCCGGTGTTATTTCTTCGGTTTTCAAGTCAAAACCGTCGTCTAATTGCCATTCTAGTCTACTCAGAAATAATCCGGCGGTAAAATCTGTGTGGTGATCGGCGTGGATGATATTGCCGTTATGGGAGGCGATAAAATTGGCAAGTAAGGCGACAAGTCCTTTGCGATCGGGACAGGAGATTAAAAGAGTTGCAGTAGGTTTAGTCATGGTATAATCACAAAAATTTTAAGTTTTATTTTACTTGATTATATCAGGATATTCGTGATCTGGCGATCGCGCCCCAAACCCACGCGACGGTAGGGGCGGGCTCACCCTGGTTTCTGTCACCCAACCCAGATTGAACAAAACCCGCCCCAAACCCATCGCGGCTATATTGTCTATACTCCCTCAGAGATGATCTTTTGGAATTGGTCAACTAAACAATTTTGCAGATCCGCAAAATCTGCCAATGACTTTTCTAATTGGGCTTGACGCACCTCTTTTAATCTGGGGTTTTGGATGGCTTCAGCTTGAGCCATTTTCACTTCCATCTGCGTGAGGAATTCCTCAAAAATAGAATCTAAATTGTTTTCCAACTCCAATTTTTTTGCCATTAAAAATGCGGCTGTGGAACTGCGAATATCGGCTTTTTCTCGCACTAAATATTGGTTGCAATGTTCGGTAAGCGATTGGATTTGGGTTCCCCGCACTTTTTGTAAAGCGCGACGGCGAAACTCAAATTCATCCTTCACTAAAGCTAATTCGCCTTCAACGGCTGCGCGAGTGCCCGCATCTGGAAAGAAGCGTTGTAAAAATCCTTGTCGCTTTTCCATGACATGATCGATCGCCGTTTGAGCCTGATAGTTAATCCGCTCAATCGGAGCCGCCGCACATTGCAGTTCGCCAGTTTTTGCCGTTAAACTCTTAATTTTGCTGGGGTTAGTATTGGACATATTCGTTTCCATCCTTGGGAAGTTGTTGGCTAATGTTTTCTTATTTACCAGTTTAATTAAACTGTTCACAACTGTCTGTCGCCAAATGTCGTTTTTAGTAGGACTTACGCATGGGGCCCAGAAACCGGGTTTTTTACGAAAATAATCGTTGAAGCCCGCAGATTCGGCAAACACATTCGACTTCGCTCAGTGCTTTGGTTGGAGTGCATAATTCCTGTCTGATTTGATTTGGGTTGTCTCTATTACCTAGAAAAACAGGTGGGTTTTGCCCACCTTTGCTGTCAATCAAGATTTCTAACGAAATTTGTTGACAAAATTTCTCATGGTTTCCGTAGCGCGATCGATAAATTGATTGGCTTTTTGGTGCGTCTTTTGCTGTTGTTTTCGAGCGCGATATAAATTTTGGCGCGCCGACTTTTGTTGTTGTTTGACATCGGTTTTCATCCCATGAGGAATCTGATATTTGCTGACTAGCTTCAAGAGTTGTTCTTTAGTATGCTTGACAATTTCTTCTGCTACTTTTTGAAGAACTTCAGACATAGCATCACTGGTGGATGCTTTCTCAAGGGCTTCTTGATGCTGATTTAACTCAAATTGTTTTTGGCGGCGGACTATTTCGTTGATGTTCGCGATTTCTAAATCGGCATTTTCGATTAATTCATGTTCGCAGCGCTCTAACATAGCATCATAAGGGCTACGCTTGCTGAGTAATTTAGCGAAAATGGGCGCTGTATCCATGACAATAAACAGCAAGGAAATAGCGTGACTCGCATGGGCGATGGCTGGATTATTTTTCCCTAAGCGTTCCAAAGTGTTTAACTGAGTTATGATATCATCAGCATTTTCTTGGGTAGTTTTGATTTTTTCAGATTTCCGATCTTTTTCGTTTTGGAGTTTTTCAAGTCGTTGTCTAGTTTCCGCTAAAAGGGGTTCAGTTTTGCTGCGTAACCCTTCCAATTCCTGCTCTAGTTGTTGACACATGGCTTGTTTTTCTGCATAAACAGGGCCTTTTCCTTCTTTTCCTGTGCCACTGGTTCCCTCGGCTTCTTCAATCATTTTATTACAGGACAAATCTCGATATTTCTCTTTCTCCGAGATGGTTTTTTCTAAGCGTTGTTTTTCAGCTTGTAGTTGCGGAATTTCTGGCATTCCCTGATTTAAGGTTTTTTCGATTTCAATGGCTACTCTGGCATTTTCTTTGGAAATTTCTGCTAGAATGGGTTTTTCAAAGATTTTCAACTCTAAGGGTTTAGCCACGACTGCGGCAATTAATACAGCCACAAAAATCCGAAGCAAGCCCATTAAAATTTGCTTGAGAATCTTATTTTTTTCCTTGTGAGTCGTCAGCACAATTAACCGATCCATGTTGAAAATAAATAAGCCCCAAAAAATCCCTAACAGGAGGGAAATTAAAGGATCTTTAAAGGTGGTATAAAAGGCGTATCCACCCGACAAGACACCTGCAAAGGAAGTTAACAGAATTGAAAAACCGATCGCGCTATATTTCATGCGATCGCCGGCATGAGATTGTTCTAATAAATCACGATCTGCCCCCGCAATCCACCCTAAGAACCCCATAATTTTTTTCCCTTTGTTTGTTAATTGTGATGGGGACTGGTTGAAACCGCCCCTACATTTAACAGGCTAACAGTAAAACTTGAGATTTTGTCTTGTTGTCATGTCGATTTTTATCTGTGATTGTCGATGTCGAATTTTGTTGTTTTTCGTCATAAAGTATAGACATTTTAAATGGGTGTTGCTATAACTTAGTTAATCCAGTTTTCTGTAATCGAGAGGATTTTGAAATGGAAACCCATCAATTTTTAAGCCATCATCCCCTTCAATCTTTCATTCCTGACTCGTCCCAACCCTTAATCTTAAAGGAAGAGACGCAAAACTTTCCTTTTGCGTCTCACCTCAAAGTTGAGCAAATTATGGATTGTCAAATGCGGATGTTTATTCCCACACAAGACAAAAATGGTGATCCTGTTGACTACAAAATTTATGTTAAGCTGTTCACTGAATGGATTACTCAAACTTGTGGTGGGTGTACCCATAAAAATTTTTTAGGCTTCTATGAAAACCAAGCCAAAACTATTCTGCAAGAAGAGGTGTATGAAATCGAAGTTTGGATGACTAAAAATAAACTCCTTCAACTAGGGAGGCAAATTGAAGAATTTATTTGTCGTCTTCTTCAAGATTTGAATCAGGAAGTTGTTCTTGTCATTATCAACAACACAGCGACGTTACTGCGTCTCTAAATAATGAGGCAAAATCTGTTAACCGTAGGGGCGGGTTCACCCAGATTTCTGTCACCAACCAAAATTTTACTAAACCCGCCCCCAAACCAACCACAAACCAACATTATCAAAAGGAGTTCAAGACTATGGCAACTTTAACGCAGTATGATGAAAATGAAGGCGATTTTATTGATGCGATGGTTAATCGCTTTAACTTTTCTGGAAAAAAAGACCTGGTTTTTCGCAGCCGCTTTATCAAAGATAATGATGGCTGTATTCATCAAAAACTAGCCCAGCAATCCGCCAAACATTTAATAGATGATGAATCCCAAGATGCCGGTCAAATTTATCGGCAAACATTAGCCTCAATTTGTGATAAAATGGAAGAAATGGGATGTCCACCCAGTAAAGGCGCGGATCGGTGGAAAAATTGCCGGCGGTGGTTGCGGGAGGAAATGTTTGCACAATGGGCAAAAGAACAGGGTTTAATTAAACCGCGCACTATCGAGGAATGTTGGAATGAATTAAAAACGAAAGTTAAAAATTCCCAACCTGCGAAAGCAGGAGAAATGCAATCAGAATTAATTGTGGAAAAATGGGAACCGCAATTAGCAGGTATGGGCGCACGACGAAACATCAAACGTCAAGAATTTCCGACAAATAGCGATTTAACTTATCGGGTGATTTCTCCTCAAGTCGGACATTTAATCTTATTTGAACGGGAACCTAACGGCACGATTGTTTGTTTGTGTCCTTCGGAATATGCCCCCTCATCCTACCATGCAGGGAAAGAGACGAAGTTACCCCATCCTGACTCGGAGGAGAAATTCTTTGGCTCCGATGAGCTAGGATGGGAACAACTGCTTGCTGTGATTACTCCTGAATTACCGCCTTTTCCGTGGTTGGAAGATAGTCGCCAGGAAGCCTTAGAAGTCGATCGAGAGCATTTAGCAGAAATTTTGGACTATGTGAGTGGTCAAACGAACGCTGAGGTGTTATATACGGAATATTTGGTTATTAACTCTCCGAGGTAATACAAAAATCAGCTTTTGCATAATAGACCGGGTTTTTTAGCCGAGAATTCTGCAAAAAGCTGGTTTCTTGGGGTTTGTGGAGAATAGCATAAACCCCGTTTTTATCGACAGACTTTGCTTTTAACCTACAGGAATATTTGTTATGCAAACGATTCAAGACCTGAATCAACAAGTGGTTCAACTTTATAACGAAGGCAAATTCGATGAAGCGATACTCGTTGCGGAACAAGCATTAACCTTAGCTAAATCCCTTCACTCAGGCGACCATCCTGATGTGGCAGATAGTCTTAATAACTTAGCAGAACTCTACAGAACCCAAGGACGCGACAGTGAAGCTGAACCTCTATTGCAACAGTCATTAGAGATGAAAAAACGCCTATTTAAAGGCGACCATCCTGATGTGGCACTCAGTCTCAATAACTTGGCATTACTCTACGAATCCCAAGGACGCGACAGCGAAGCTGAAGCTCTCTACCAACAGGCGTTAAAGATGTCCGAAAGCCTATTTAAAGAGGACCATCCTTATGTGGCATCCAGTCTCAATAACTTAGCAGAACTCTACAGATACCAAGGACGCTACAGTGAAACTGAACCTCTATTGCAAAAAGCATTAGAGATGAGAAAACGCCTATTTCCAGTCGATCATCCTCATCTGGCAACCAGCTTCAATAACTTAGCATTACTCTACTCTTCCCAAGGACGTTACAGTGAATCTGAACCGCTTTTTAAACAGGCATTAGAGATGTCGCAACGCCTATTTAAAGGCGACCATTATGATGTATTAGCAATTCTGAATAACTTGGCAGATATCTACTCTTCCCAAGGACGCTATGGTGAAGCTGAACTCCAATTGCAACAGGTATTAGAGATGTGGCAACGTCTATTTAAAGGCGATCATCCTGATCTGGCATCCATTCTCAATAACTTAGGATTACTCTACGAATTCCAAGGACGCTACAGTGAAGCTGAACCTAGATTAAAACAGGCATTAGAGATGAGGAAACTCCTATTTCCAGGCGACCATCCCCATCTAGCCGGTAGTCTCAATAACTTAGCATTACTTTACTCTTCCCAAGGAAGCTACAGTGAAGCTGAACCTTTCTACCAACAGGCGTTAAAGATGTGGCAACGCCTATTTAAAGCTGACCATCCTGATGTGGCATCCAGCCTCAATAACTTGGCATCACTCTACAAATCCCAAGGACGCTACGGGGAAGCTGAACCTCTCTACCAACAGGCGTTAGAGATGTACAAACGCTTATTTAAGGGCGACCATCCTGATGTGGCACTCTGTCTCAATAATTTAGCAATACTTTTAGAGGCTAAAAACCGACCCCAAGAAGCATTTGAAAAAATTTACCAATCAATCGAAATGGATGATCGGTTGATTCGTAGTAATTTTGCCTTTAGTTCAGAAAAAGAGCGACTGCAATCAATTCAAAATAATAGATACAAATTTGATAACCTACTCTGTTTAGTTGCTAATTATTTCTCCAACTCTCCCGAACAAGTCCAAAAAGCCTTAGATGTCGTTCTCAAACGCAAATCTATGACAGCAGCGGCATTAGCTGCGTTTAACTTTGCCATCCACAGTCAACGCTATTCCCACCTCAAACCCCAGTTTAATCGCCTCCGTTCTTTGCAAGAACAACTGTTTCACCGCACCAATAACCCTCCCCTTCCCGATCCAGAAAAACCCATAGAAGATTATCGCACTCGTTTGGGATATTATCAAAAAGATATTGCCCAATTAGAACAACAATGTCAACAATTAGAAAAAGAACTCGCCACCCAAGTTCCTGAAATTCAACTGCAAGATCAAACCGTAGATCGTCGGGCGGTTGCCTTGGAATTACCCGCCAATGCGGTATTAGTAGAATATGTGGGGTTTAATCGTTATGATTTTACAGTCCCCAAAGGTAAAAACTGGAAATCTGCCGAATATTGGGCATTTATTTTACCAGCCGAAAATCCCGATGCCGTGCAGATGATTTCATTAGGAGAAGCGCAACCCATTGATGATTTAATTGAAAAAGTGCGAAAAGTTTTATCCTTAGAAAACAATCCCCCTCCTTCTGAAACAATGGGGGCAACGGGAGGATCGAAAAAAAAAGGTGAAGCACTAGAAGTACGATTAAATGCTTATCAATATGACCCCCAATATCCCAACGCCCTACGCGAAAAAATCTTTACTCCTCTCCTTTCAATTCTACAACCTTACCAAAACATTTTTATCGCCCCTGATTACCAATTAAGCCTGATTCCCTTTGGCGTTTTGCCCGTCGATGAAACCGGCAAACAGTTATTAAGGGATCATTATCAAATCAGTTATCTCAGTAGTGGCAAAGATGTTTTAAGATGGAAACTGGAGACAGACCGTAAAGCCTCAGAATCCTTAATTATTGCCAATCCTAATTTTGACTATCCTCAACCCCCTTCAACCAAACCGCAAACAGAGAGTCTGTCTCAATCTGGCGCTAACTCACACAGCACAAAACCCGTTTTCAAAAGTCTATCCTCCAAGGAATTTGACCCCCTTCCCGAAACAGAAATCCTAGCTAAAAGCATCGCGGAAAAATTAGCTATTCCCAATCTCTATTTAGGCGATAAAGCCGTAGAAACCCTGTTGTCTCAAACAGCCTGTCCGCGAATTTTATTAATTGCCACGCATGGCTATTTTGAACCAGAAAGTCCCTATATTCGTTTAACCCAAGAATTGCTCAACTGTCCTTCGGAAGAGGAAGAAAATCTCTTAGCAAAAAATCGAGATTTAGTCAATCCCCAATTGCTGATGGCAATGGAAAATCAAGCCGTAACTTTTGCTACACAAGGTAAAGAAAACCTCGCCGAATGGTTAAGAAACTTTGTCAATAAAGTCTCAGAAAAATATAAAATATCTCCTGCACTCAACCTCACGGAAAGCCCCTTAGATCGCTTTGCCGTTGCTCCGGGTAATAATGCTATGATTCGTGCGGGTTTAGCCTTTGCCGGGGCAAATACTTCGCGACAAGGGCAAACCTTACCCAAGGATGCGGGGAAAGGATTATTATTAGCTCAGGATGTGGCCGGGATTGATTTATGGGAAAATGAAGTAACGATTTTAATTGCTTGTCAAACTGGCTTGGGAGATGTGCAATTAGGAGAGGGAGTTTTTGGGCTGCGGCGTGCCTTTGCGGTGGCTGGATGTAAGGCTTTAATTATGAGTTTGTGGTCAGTTCCTACCCGTGCATCGCTGTTATTAATGGATTGGTTTTTAAGTGATGTTGAGCGGGGTTTAGGTAAGCGAGAAGCTTTATTAAAGGCTCAATCTTATATTCGGACAATTACGATTCAGGAGTTACAACAATTTCCTCTCGGTTGTGATATTCTCGCTGAGTTTATCGAAGAGAAAAAAGTTATCTCAGAGGAGTTTATTGAGGCTAACCCCGATTATCAATTGTTATCTCATCCTTATTTTTGGGGTGCATGGATTTCTCAGGGGGAAATGTAGAAAGGGGCGGGAGATTCGGCTATTGGTGTCAACTTCAGACTCAAAATCATAGGAAATGTCGCTTGTAGTTGAGTCTAGATCCCCCTAAATCCCCCTTAAGAAGGGGGACTTTGAGAAGACTCTTGTCCCTCACCCCACAAGGGATTTTAGCTAAGATTTCAACAGGCCAGAAAGCCTGTTTCTGGGAATGTTGCAAGATGTGAATTTAAAAAGAGGTAGATTGCGATTTACTGTTGGGTGGGGGCGGGTTTATTCAGATTGTTGGTACTTGTTAGATATTGTTGGTGAACCCGCCCCTACAGGTTGTTGACCGCCGGTGCAATATCTTAGTTTAAATGAACTACAGAGGACACAAAGAACACAACTGACAACTGACAACTGCCAACTGACAACTAACTTCTTAAAATCCCATCGCCCCAGCTACCGCATCCAAACTCGGAGCAACTCCTTGTTTAAACTGGTTGTTGCTGTGATTAATCGCCGTATCCGGGTCTTTTAAACCGTTACCAGTCAACACACAAACCACCGTCGCCCCAGTCGGAACTTGGTCTTTTACCTTCAGCAAACCGGCTACAGAAGCCGCACTCGCTGGTTCGCAGAAAATCCCTTCCTGGGATGCTAGCAAACGGTAAGCGTCCAGAATTTCCTCGTCGGTGACAGCGGAAAAACTGCCGCGACTGGCTTCGGAAGCTGCGATCGCCTGTTTCCAGCTAGCCGGGTTCCCGATCCGAATCGCCGTCGCCAGGGTTTCTGGGTTCGCCACAGGCTTTCCCGTCACCAAAGGCGCAGCCCCCGCTGCTTGAAATCCCATCATTCGCGGCAGCCGCGAACATTTTCTAGCTTGGTGGTATTGACAAAAACCCATCCA
>DMYK01000418.1:5093-10934 GCA_003483675.1 Microcoleaceae cyanobacterium UBA11344 | reverse complement strand
CTCAATGAAAATCATAACTGGAAATCAAAACCTGGAACTCGCATCTTTGTCGCAGGAAGAGGTGCTGTCCGTTTTGATGTCCCCGATGATTGGCATTTTGAACCGGATACAAAGTCGTTCCGGTTTACGGACAAAAAGCCGCCGGATGATGATTGTTGTTTAGAGGTTTCGTTTAATTTGCTTCCCCCCGGAAACTGGGCCGATTTTCCGTTGGCTCCGCTATTAAAGCAGGTGGCGGAAGAGGATAGCCGGAATCCGTTCGATATGGGGGAAATTATACAACTGAAGCGACAAACTGCGCGGATTGTTTGGACTCAATTCAAGTTTATTGACCCTCCAGAACAGCGGGAAGCTTATTCGCGAATCTGTGTTGGATTGGGTTCTAATGTTCAGTGTTTGATTACTTTTGATTACTGGGTTGATGATGCAGAGCGTTTGACTACTGTCTGGGATACGGTGATGGAATCGTTAGTTTTAGGGTTGTTTATTAATGATCCTCGAACTGGATTTGCACGGCCTGATTAGATATATGCAGAGTGGGAAATGGCGGGTTTTATGGGTCTATGTCCCCGACTTTTTCAAGAAGTCGGGGTTCTAAATCTCTCAGCTATTCATCCTGTAGCAAACAGCAAGCAAGCTTGGATATCTTCAGGTTCTAAATCGGGAAAATCTGCCAGAATTTCACTAGCAGTCACATGATCCGCTAGAGTTTCTAGAATGTCGCTAACTCGAATTCTCATGCCTCGGATACAGGGACGGCCTCCACATTTACCTGGAGTTTGAGTAATTCGATTGAGTAAAGAAGTTTTGTCTAGCATAAGTCTTACCTAGAGAAAGTCATTATTTTAGGACTTTAAACTGTTTCCCCACTACTTGCTTGGGGCATCGCTTCAATCAGCGCCCGAAGCACCTTGTTTACTGCCTCCGGTGTTGAGAAAATCCGGGCAATATCCTCATCCAAAACAACGACTGTCATTTGTTGCTTTCCACTGCGATTTGCAAAACGGTTGGGTTTGGCTTTTTTGTAGTCGAAGCGGTACTCCGGCAAAAGCTCATCTTCCGAGTTTGAAGATTCATTAAAAGGCGTTTTCTTCATAGTCTTCACGTTCCTTTTTCGTGGCTAGACGGGCACTAATGATACGGATTGGATTTCCACGTTCAGTATAGCTGACTAGCAGCAACTGATTGTTTTGAGAGTGACCGATGATAATTTCACGGCGCTCATCTTGTGAATGTTTTTCATCATCAAAAATTACGGCAAGCGGATTGTAGAAAACTGTCTTTGCTTCTTCAAACTTTACACCGTGCTTGTTGAGATTGATAGCTGCTTTGATTTCGTCCCATTCAAATTCCATACCCAGATTGTATGTTTTATATATTTTCGCGCTTTTGCTATCTAACGCTGATTTTATTGTAATCGTAATCCACCTGAGTGCGACTCGATCGCCCATTCCCCGCAAAATACTAACACAAATACCGTACAATTATCCCATCATCCGGCATCAACCAACCTGCTAACGCCATGCTTTGCGATTACCTAGTACAAATCCTCACCGCCCGCGTCTACGATGTAGCCCAAGAAACGCCCTTAGAATTGGCCCCCAATCTATCAGCGCGACTCAACAATAAACTCCTGCTGAAGCGAGAGGATATGCAGTCTGTGTTTTCCTTCAAACTGCGCGGTGCCTATAACAAAATGGCGCAACTTTCGCCGGAGTTGCTAGCAAAAGGGGCGATCGCAGCTTCTGCCGGCAATCACGCCCAAGGAGTCGCCCTCGCCGCCCGCCACCTGGGAACTCGCGCGGTCATAGTCATGCCCGTAACTACGCCCCAGGTCAAGGTAAATGCGGTCATAGCCCGTGGTGGAGAGGTGGTCTTGCATGGTGTTACTTACGATGATGCTTACGCTTTTGCGCGCCAATTAGAGGCGGAAACAGGCATGACTTTTGTTCACCCTTTTGATGATCCCCATGTGATTGCGGGACAGGGTACGATCGGCATGGAAATTCTGCGACAACATCAAAAACCAATTCATGCAATTTTTGTGGCAATTGGCGGCGGTGGATTGATTTCTGGAATTGGTGCTTATGTGAAACGGTTGCGGCCGGAAATTAAAATTATTGGTGTCGAACCTGTCGATTCCGATGCGATGAATCAGTCTTTGAAAGCGGGGAAACGGGTGCGTTTATCCCAGGTTGGTTTATTTGCGGATGGCGTGGCTGTGCGGGAAGTTGGGGAGGAAACTTTTCGGCTTTGTCAGGAGTATGTGGATGAGATTATTTTAGTGGATACGGATGATATTTGTGCGGCGATTAAGGATGTTTTTGAGGATACGCGATCGATCTTAGAACCGGCTGGCGCATTGTCGATCGCAGGTGCGAAAGCTTATGTCGAACGGGAACAAATCGCAGGAGAAACGTTAGTTGCTGTTGCTTGCGGTGCAAACATGAATTTCGATCGCCTGCGTTTTGTAGCAGAAAGAGCGGAGTTTGGCGAACGCCGCGAAGCTATTTTTGCAGTCACAATTCCCGAACAACCGGGAAGTCTCCGCAAGTTTTGTGAATGTTTGGGAAAGCGGAATTTAACTGAATTTAGCTATCGAATTGCGGATGAGAAAGCAGCGCATATTTTTATCGGTGTCCAAATTCAAAACCGCGCGGATGCGGTGAAAATAGCTGCAAGTTTTGAAGATTGTGGCTTCAAAACTTTGGATTTAACTGATGATGAATTAACGAAATTGCACTTGCGGCATATGGTGGGCGGCCGTTCTTTGTTGGCAGATAATGAATTATTTTATCGCTTTGAATTTCCCGAACGTCCTGGTGCGTTGATGAAGTTTGTGGGTTCGATGAGTCCTAACTGGAATATTAGCGTTTTTCACTATCGGAATAATGGGGCTGATTACGGGCGAATTGTGGTGGGAATTCAGGTGCCGCCTGATGAGATGCAGGAGTGGCAGGCTTTTTTGGATACCCTGGGCTATCTGTATGGGGATGAGAGTCAGAATCCGGCTTATAAGTTGTTTTTGAGGTAGGGGTTTTTGGGGAAAGGGCGATCGAGTTTACTCGTTTTGGACCGGAAGAATTAGTATTATTGAACCGCGAAGACGCGAAGGACACGAAGGAAGAATCAGGAAGAAATTGTATTAGAAGGTCGATCTTGATGGGCGATTCCCTTCGGGATAGCTTCGCTTCACGACCTTTTTGAAATAAATCTCATTTCGATCGCAAATTCCGCACATCCTGAATACTGAGTCCGGTTGTTTGAGCGATCGTTTCATCATCTAGGCGATCGAGTAATTGCCGTGCGATCGCCAGCTTTTCTTGTTGTAGAGCTTCTTGAACGGCTTTAATTATAGCTCCTTGTTGGTCGTAAATAAACATTTCTCGCCGTTCGATATCCGCCAATTCATCAAGGGTTAAATTCACTTGATTGGCGATGTCAAAGGCTTTATGAATCTCTGGAACGCTATCCATTATTTCCGGGACATCCGTTATTGTCCTCGCATATTTCATGAAATAAATCCATTTATCTGCAATCGTTTCTAGCTGGTCTACTTGTTTGGTAAATTTCGGAAGTTCTACAAATACTAACTCGATGTTATTGTCGGTATATCTGATATTTGTGCTTTCTTCTTTGTAGACAAATCTCGAAATTAGCTTGTCGCTATTTTGAAACATCTCGAAATCAGTCAGTGTTAATGCAATCACGGGTTTGAGCATTCGGTAGCCTTCTCCTTTCTGTAATTGAAAGGCGTAAGTTTTGGCGGCGTTGTACAAAACTCTCTTGCCGAAAGACTCTACGTTTAATACCTGCATTTCAATAATGACTAGGGTACCATCGGCGAGTTGGGCTTTTACATCTAAATAAGTATCTTTCAAACCTTCGACTCTGGGCGGCAGGTTGGGGTTGATAATTTCCAAGTCTTCAATGGTAGGATTGCCATCGTAAATCATGGCGTTGAGAAAACTGATGAGAATGTCTTTGCTTTCTGAGGAGCCAAATATTCTCTTGAAGGCGTAATCGGTTTTGGGGTTGATGAATGTCATGGTGGGAATCGGGAATAACGATCGCTGTGTCGATTCTATCACAAGAGCGATCGGACTTGATGGGCGATCGCCTGTCGATTCCAAGATTTTAGGACTTACGAAAAAAACCCGGTTTCTGCGTCAATATCTCAGTTCGATATACTCTGTATGTGCGCCAATCCAAAACCAGTAAATGCGATCGTTTTCTAGTAAGCCAAGAGCTCGATAATTTAGTCCTACACGAACTGAATAAATAGGTTGACGCTGACTAACTCGTTTAAACTGAAGGCTGTTGTGGTAGGGATCTGAATGCCAAAGGGCGTATGCTTTGGCAGCTTGCTCTTGAACCGATGCAGGAAGCTGGTCAATTTTCTTGCGAAATGCGTTAGTAACACTTGATTTCATGGCGAGTCGGGAAAAACATCCACCAGGGGAGTAATATCGCCAGCAGCAATTTCCTGACATACTATTTCAGCTAGACTATCCCACTGATCGTCTGTTGTAGCTTCAAATTGAGCCTTCCACGCGCGTTCATCACTGATATCTTCTTCCGCCATTAGAATGCGGATTAACTCTCGTTTGTCGATCGCAGATAGTTGTCTAATGGTAGGGAGTAATTCTGTTAGTGTCATCGGTTGTTTTCCTACGATGCGTCTATGTTAATGGTAGCAGATCAACGTAGTAATTGCAACTTCTAGGGGAGTTTGACAAAAAATGCCCAAAAATTGCTATAATTAAAGAGTCTTAGAAACTTAACACTAAAGGCTGAGGTTAAAGTCGTGACAATAACTTCACAAGAAACGGATGTAGAGATTCAACAATTCCCTATTCTTCTGGGACAGGGAGGGGAAATTACTATTCCCCAGTTATTACAAGATGCCCTCAATGTCGATCGGGGAGATATGCTGGTGCTACTCCAAATAGGTAATCTGATTGTGCTTGCTCCCAAACAACCTCAAGTTCCCCAACTAATCGATCGAATTGCAATTATTATGGAAAGTGAAAATGTGGGTTTGACTGATTTATTGGCGGGTTTAGAAGCGGAGAGAGAGGCGATTTGGCAGGAGAAACAGTCTTGATGCGTAGGATATTTGCAGACTCCAGTGTGTTAATTGCCGGATGCGGATCGCGAACTGGAGCTAGTCGTGCTGTGCTGACAATGGCAGAAATAGGTCTTTTTAAGTTGGTTATATCTGACCAAGTTTTGGAGGAATGCGATCGCAATTTACGCAAAAAAATACCTGCGGCTATGCCAATTTTTACAGAGTTGCTAGCTGCTATCAACCCCGAAATTCAACCCGATCCATCACTCGAAGCATCATCGCAGTGGGCGGCTATTATTGAAGCTAAAGATACCCCGATTTTAGCGGCGGCTGTTCTGGCAAATGTTGATCGCCTGTTGAGCTTAAATACCAAAGATTTTACTGCCCAAGTTGCTGCACAAAGCGGGTTGATAATTCAAACTCCAGCAGAATTTGTTAGAGAAATTCGAGAGATTGTAGGGAAAGGTTTGTTGTCAACGTGATTCTATAATGATCGGGAAAAAAGGCGATCGCGCTTGTTTTTTTTGGTTAAGGCGATCGCGCACTAAAAATGTACAATGCCCAAACATTGCTATAATCAAGAGTCTTAGAAACTTAACCTAGTCTTGTGCTTCCCCGTCCAAGATTTTGACTAATAATTCATAAGCAATAACAGAAATATCTTTTCCTTGGTTAGCAGCTTTTTCAAACAATTTTGCTGAAGCATCAGGACTAAGATTTATGGTGATAGTACCAAGATTGCCTTCTCCAGTAACAATAGAAACATCAGG
>DMYK01000418.1:0-4973 GCA_003483675.1 Microcoleaceae cyanobacterium UBA11344 | reverse complement strand
GCTTTTTCAAACAGTTTTGCTGAGTCTTCTGGACTAAGATTTATGGTGACAGTATTCTTCTTGTTTTGATTATTGGGACTTACTTCAGTTATTCTCGAAGAAACTACAAACCCTGCAACTCCTAACCCTAGCATTGCTAGAGAACTTGCAATAATATATTGAGCTTGGTTAGTATTGATTGGCGAAGGTACTATGACTTCAACGCCAGGAATCCCACTTACTATAGTTGGAGCTTTTGGTGGTTCTTGAGCGCGAGCTAACTTCATCAAGCCAAATGCGAAGAACAAGACACTCAAAACTATAACTCCTACACTCAGAATTTTAAAAAGCGTCTTTTTCATTTTTATTGTCTCCTCTTTGATTAAATTATGGTGGATGGGATAGAAATTATCATTGCTTTGTCTGCTTTAACAATGACGCTCATAAAAATGGTTGATTCTATCTTTAACCTCTGGTGCTGACTGCCATTCTTCCTTAATTGACTCCCTTACCATTTGAGGTTGTTTTTCTATATGGACATCTCTACAATTTGGATCTTCTTTTTTGAAGATAAGCTCACCAGTATAGCGTCCTCTTGATGAATTGTCAGGATCAGGTTTGACATGAGGTGATATATAAGAGATTACTTTGTCAAAAATAGCTTCTATCGTTGTTCCAACTAATGTTTCAACTAAAACACCTCCTACATAAACCCCTACGTTGAACAATTGTTGAGTTACAGGGCTACATCCAACTAGCAGAGGGATAAATAAAAAGATAACCCACCAATTTGTTTTTCTCTGTTTTTTGTATTGCATGATAATTAACTCCTTGTACTCTCATTTGGTAAAACATCCGAAATTTCAACTGAACTATATTTCAGTTTACTCACTATATGGAAAGCGAGGAAAAACAACCCTAAGATACCTGCTATTCCGAAATGATATAAATTCTCTGAAGTTAGCATAGCAAAGGGATGCGTATAAGGAAAAAATCTGATATATTGGCTATCAAGTAAGCCACCTATACCTATTTTTAACAAGTCTAGCAACAATGGTAAAAATAAAGCAACAACGGCGATTACCCGTTTTGAAAAATAGTCAAATACTAGACCAAAATCTAAGACTGCGATCGTACCTCCTGCGAAGATGATATAACTAACTAAACCCAAAACATCTAAAAGCACATTGGTAGGGTAAATATGATGATAGAGGGAAGTTACTAATACCCAAATTAGCCCTAAAAAACCCAGCCAAACTCCATAAGCAATTACCCAGATTGCTCTAGCAGCAGCAATTTCCCAAGGAGAGCAAGGAGTAAGCCGCAGCCAGAGTAACTGGCTTACTGAAAAACTATCCCCTAAAGGTAGCAGTAACCGAAGAAGTACATAAACGGCTATATAAATCCAAGCCCATGAAAACAATTCATGGAGAATATTTATATAGACTGTTTCTCTAGCTCCCTGATATCCCTCAAAAGGGATATTAAAAAATGTTAGTTGTTCTCCATCCCAACTAAAAGGCAATGTTGCACTAATTATTCCTACTACTAATAAAATTAGCAAATGATATGACTTGAACAATTTGATAATTTCAGGCTTAACTATTATCCATGTTTTGTTTAAATCGATCATAAATTTTCCCTCTTTTGGATAACCCCTGTCATCTGGAATTTATGTATTGATGAATCTGTAAAGATTTCTTCCAAAGCTTGAAAAGCCCCATCTTTCGAGAGATTCAAATATTTTTTGGCCTCGGCGTTAATAGAATCAGTCTCTATTTGACAATCAAAACCTTGACGCTCTTGTTCATGTAATTTACCTTGAAATAGCTCATAAACTTTATCGGTTAATCTAGCGACTTCATCGCGTCGGTGAGAAATCCATAAAATCCCTGCTTGATGACAATTAGCAAGTCTTTGAACTTCCGATAATACAATTTTTTTACCTTCTTTATCTAATCCTTCTGTTGCTTCATCGGCAATTAGTAACTGTGGTTTCTTAGCCAAAGCTAAAAATGCCATCAGTCTAATCCGTTGTCCTTTCGAGAGCTTGCTAACATCAGATTCATAAAAGCTAGGAATTTGTAGCCGTTGCTCAATTTCAAGGTAAGATAAGTCTTTTAGCTCCTTTTGTTGCTGACATAGAGACTTAAAAATTTGCACAAGCTCTTTAACTAAAATCCCGGTTGGCAAGCCTAACTCTCCAGGGTAATAAGAAGGATCGCCTATGTAGCCTAACTGCGGGTAATTATTGCCCCATAAAACTTTTCTTCCAAATAAATTTACTGTTCCGTTATTAGGAAAGCATAATCCTAGCAATAGTTTGATAATTGTAGATTTACCGCAGCCGTTTTCCCCAATCAGACCAATATTTTCCCCCGGAAACAAACTTAATGAAACATTATCCAAAAGCTGACTCTGGCTGTTAGAATAGCTAAATGTAACGTTTTTTAATTGAAATAATGGTTGTTGGCTTAGACGCGATCCAGTTAAAGAATTTGGTTGCATCAATAGTGTTTACTCCCTAAATATATATTCCTTACCAACTCTACCCAAATCCCACAAAATCGTTAAATACCCGATTCTCTGGCAAGTTACAGAGTTACATTTTGACATTAAATATAAGAGACTTTTTGTACTGTAGCACTCTCTCACCAACCCTGTAAAGCAAAAAAAGTTGGAAAAAGTTGGAACTTCCTCAAAATCCGATCCGAAGCCAAAAAAGTTGGAAAAAGTGGGAAAAAGTTTGCTATAGTAACCATACCTATCTCACCATCCCACCTATGGACAGTCCTCAGATATTGCAATTTGTCGATAAGGCTGTCTGCGCCAAGACACGCAAACATCTAAATAACTTGCAGCGGAGGATTATTACGGGAATACTGAATCGTCAAAAATATGCTGACGTTGCAGAGACTTATGATTATAGCGCCAAACACATTAAGAAAGCCAGTCACGAGCTTTTGCAAATGTTATCTGAAGTGTTTGGCGAACAAGTTAAGAAAAGTAATCTTGAATCCGTTATAGAAAGACATATCAATCAGAATATAACTCTTGGCAAAAATAATAATTTTCAAAATAATAGAATTAGCTACGTCAATAATTGCCCTGAATCTTCCACTCCTACCCCAGATAAAAGTCAGCCGGAAACTCCCGACTTGCAACAGGAAAGCAAAAATCAAACTAAGATTGAAACAATAGATAAATTACGGCAGTTTGGCTTGAGTGACGAGCAAATTGCCGAAGCGCTAGATATACCTTTAGAGCAGGTTAAACAGGTGGACTTGGAGGAGTAAAGTCTGGTACAGTAATAAAGAGGTAAGTTTTGAGAATAAATTAGGAGAATCAATTGAAAATCAAAATTATCATTCACGAAGCAGAAGAAGGCGGATTCTGGGCAGAAGTTCCTGCTATCCCTGGCTGTGCAACAGAGGGAGAAACCTTCGAGGAACTGCTGCAAAACCTCTAGGTCGCGATCGAAGGTTGCCTTAGTGTAGATATTGAATCTATCGAGACAAATGAGCGAGACAAAATTATGGAGATTGCGATATGAACTCCATGTCTGGCAAACAGTTAGCAAAGCTGCTAGAACGTAATGACTGGATATTATTAAGAGTTCAAGGCAGCCATCACATCTACGGAAAAGCTGGAAGCTCAATATTATTTCAAACCAGCACCGGACGACTTCTCAGCGGCACAAGAATTTCATGCAAAACACTAGGCTTCGCACTAAGATACACTTCACGACTACCCTCGTTATATCCGACAACAATTGCACCGATCGCACTACCGATTTCAGGATACATCTCTTCACTCATTTCTCCGTTATCCAAAAAGTCTGGAATCTTAATCAAGCCTTTGACATCTTTTTCACCAATATTAACAAACACTCCAAAAGGAGCATGATATTCAACTTTACCCAGCAAAAACTGCCCCAGTCTGTACTTTAACTTAATTTGTTCCCAGCTTTGACTATCCATAATATTCACTGTGGTTTGAGGACTCGTGGAAATTGATTGAGTATGGCAAACAAGCGTTGAGGTACAACTACCTCAATTCGCTCGTAACCATCTTTCTCGTCATAGCGAGATTCCAGCGACTTGAAATACTGCTCATAACTTGACTTATCAATTAAAACCTCCAGTATCCCTTCTTTATAGCTTTGATTAAACTCTTCTGCAATACTTCGATCGTGGGGGCCTGCAAAATAGCAATTTCCATCGACATAAGGAGGATTATAGGGAAAATCGACGGGTTGAAATCCCTCTTTCAGTAATTTCTGACCTTTGCGTTTTTGAGGTGCTTTGTAAATTGTAATGATTTGGGGGGATTGTGACTGACTAGGTTCCATGTAAAATGCTTCAAATTTCCCGACACTTTCCTTCACTAAATGCTTGTTCTGCTTGTCGAATCAAGGGGTCAAATTTGCCTGCTTTCAGATCCTCTTCAATTTGCCTATCCCAAAGAGTTTCTTGGAACTTGTCAAGCCATTCAAAAAACTCTGCGAGTTCATTTTCTGGAAGTTCCCTTACTGCTGTCTTGAGCTCTGCAATGTTCATGGTAATTAACTTTTTTTGCTAATAGCCGTTTACCGGTTTGCTCTAAATTATATCGCATCACTACTCGAAACCAGTGGCAAAATCTGGATTTCGCGATCGACACCACCGATCGGCGCGATCGCATTATACCAAATCCCCCTCTCTTACCTCTCTTCTCTTCAGTCCGCTAGGAGTGGACTTCGTTTGTGTAGACGCGATTTCAATCGCCGAGTATCTGCTGACTCGTGATCCGATTTGTCGATCGATCCCGCCGTAAAATTTATCGATCCGCCTGTATCCCCGATCGAGTACAATTCAAGGTAACAAAGATCGAGAACACGGAAAACACGAAGATATGGTCGCCACCCAGACAAAATTAGATATGGTCGCCCTCGCAGCAAAATACAGTCAAACAACACCGCGAGAAATTCTCAAATTTGCCCTTGAAACTTTTGA
>DMYK01000416.1 GCA_003483675.1 Microcoleaceae cyanobacterium UBA11344 | reverse complement strand
ATAGCTGTATTGGGTGCTGGCCGCTGGGGAGTCAACCTAATTCGCAACTTTCTCGAACATCCCCACAGCGAAGTTTTAGCGATCGTAGATCCGAACCCAGATTCATTGGTTTCTGTGCAAAAACAGTTTAATCTCAATGAAAATGTAATTTTAGCTGGTGATTGGTCGCAAGTCCAAGAATTGCCAGGATTAGAAGCCGTTGCGATCGCCACTCCAGCCTCCACTCACTACACTCTCGCACGAGCCGCCCTCCAAGGGGGCTACCATGTCTTAGTCGAAAAACCTCTCGCCCTCAACTTGTCTGAAGCAATAGAACTTTGTCAGTTAGCCGAAAAACAGCAGCGGCAACTTTTCGTCGATCACACTTATTTATTCCATCCAGCAGTCGATCGAGGCCAAACAATTATTCAACAACATCAACTCGGAAAATTGCGCTACGGTTACGCCCAGCGCACCCATCTCGAACCCGTGCGGCACGATGTTGATGCCCTGTGGGACTTAGCTATCCACGACATCGCCATTTTCAATACTTGGCTGCAACAAACACCTATTCTAGTAAGTGCGATCGGCACTGTATTTCAGAAGTCAGAAGGAATACAAAATCAATTTTACCCTTCATTTTTAACTGTGAATCCTTTAGAAGGACTAGCAGATTTAGTTTGGGTAACACTCACCTATCCCGACGGATTTCAAGCATTTATTCACCTGTGCTGGCTCAATCCCGACAAACAGCGGCGCTTAACAGTTATTGGCAGTTTGGGAACCTTGATTTTTGATGAAATGTCGCCAGAAGCGCCCCTAATTTTGCAGCGAGGCAATTCAGATGGCGGGGGCGACGAAAACAGTTTGATCCCTTCTAAAACTTCCCAGCAAACTCTAATCAAAAGTCGCGAAGTATTGAGTTTAGAACCAGTAGAACCGCTGCGTCAAGTGTGCGATCGCTTCCTCAACTGCGTCCAAACAAATACCCCCTGTCCTACCTCGAACGGCCTGGTCTCCGTCGAATTAATTCGCATTCTTTGCGGTTTGAGCAAATCCCTCCAACAAGGCGGACAAGCCTTAACAATGAGCAACTAATTCACTCATAACTCATAACTTTTCAACATGGCATTTTCCATTAGCAAATCCTGGTGATCTACAGAAGAATTCGACTGCTGTTCAACAGGCAAAGAAATTACCACAGTAGCACCTTGATTGATCCCCGTACTGTGCAGCGTAATGCTCCCTTTCATAGATTCCATGATCTTCCGAGAGATAGCCAAGCCCAAGCCGTTGCCACCAAATTTGCGAGTCGTAGAGCCGTCAGCCATCACAAAAGGTTGAAACAATTTCTGCTGTTGCTCAGGATCGATACCAATTCCCGTATCTTTAACAGTCACCACCACCCATTCGCTTTCACCGCAGCGGCTTGTCGTACTTTCTGGTACATTCCCGTTGACAACATCAGGACTTTTGATTTTCCTAGATTCAAGATTCATAGATATACTAATGCTGCCGGACTCCGTAAACTTAACCGCATTGCTCAACACATTCAAAAACACCTGCTTGAGCTTCTCCGGGTCTGCATAAACAGTAATTGGATCGCGCAGGGCTGGCAAACTCAAATTCAAACCTTTTTCCTTGATCGGAACTGCCTGCAAATCAACCGCTTCCTCAAGCACCTCGGTAAGATCAATTACTTCCAAAATTACTGAGAACGAGCCTGATTCAATTTTGGCAATATCCAAAATATCATTAATGATATTGAGCAATAGCATTGCCGAGTCGTGGGCCTGTTGCAAAAAGTCCATCTCCTCATCTCGGTCATCGCAGTAGCCGTCCCGCACCAATTGCAGAAAACTAATCATGCCATTCAGCGGAGTTCTCAACTCGTGAGAAATATTCCGCAAAAACTCATTTTTCAACTGATTAGCAACTTGGGCTTCCTTCGTTGCCACCTCCAATTCTCCAGCCCACGAGCTGAGCCGCAGCACCATGCTATTTAGGGCCTCTGCTAATTGATTGAATTCCTTAATTTGCAAATTTTGTGGCAATCCCTGTGGCGCTTCTGTATCGACTTTCAGTGCGTAGTCTCTCAGTTGTTCTAAAGGACGGGCTAAATCGCGAGACAAATATAAAGTCGCGACAATACTAGCAACAACCAAACTCACAATCAGAATAAATAAAACTTGCTGAATTTCTTCAAGACCTGACAGAGCGTAATCCAAACGAGAGACAGCTAAAATAATCCACTTGCTGTTCTCTTTTTGAGTTAAAGGACTCGGAATAGCGGCGTACCCTGCGAGCAACTCTACACCATTTCTTTCAAAAGAAAACAGGTGCAGAAAAGCCGCCTGTCCTCCGGCGATCGCCCTTTTGACGATACTCTTCAAGCGATCGGCATCCGCCTCCTGGTCGATATTGCGGCCCACGCGGTCAATATTCGGGTGTGCCAAAATCGTTCCATCTTGGTCGATCGCCACCGTATAGCCAGCCAGAGACCCCTTCGGAGCACTGGTTTGCACCGGCAGTGCCGACTGCAAACTCAAAGCATAAGTCAATTGCCGACCATTGCCTTGACGAATGTAAACAGGAGCGCTCAACACCAAACTAACCTGGCTTTCCTTGCCCCCTTGGCCCTCTTTACTCGAATCTGAAAACTGGGCAGCAGAGGAAACCGGATTCTTGTCGTTTAGTTTCCCCTGCTGCATATTTGGCCAAGACAGACTGATGTAAACGCTCTTGTCGTCCAGTAGCGCCTGCTGCTGTTGCTGCGGCCAAAAATTAGCAGGCGGCGACTGCGAGTGAATCGGAAGAGACCCGCAAGTGCTGGCTATCACTTGATTTGTCTGCAAATTCGTCAATTGCAAACAATCTACCTGCGTCGGCAACCGCTGCCCTAGCTGCGAGATCAACTTTTGATAATCCTTGGGCTCTACAGACTGTAGTATCGAGCTTTCCGAAGCGCCGATCAGATTCGACTTCAGCGATTTCGCCCACTGTTCAATAGTTTCTGCTTTTCTGACGGCACTTTCTGTCAAGTTTTGACGTGCTGTTTCCAGAAGCATGGAGCGTGCCTTGCGATAGGTAACATACTCCCCCATCAGTAGAACAGGTACGCTGAGCAACAAAATCCGCGACAGTAAAATACGGCGAAAGGAGGATTGACCTAACTTAACCATAGGACATATCTAAATTAAGGTGTAGCACCCAACAGCGACCATAGTGAAACAAACCAGACTGACTAGCGCATCTGTTGAGGGTACTTTGCTGACCGAACAAGACAGTTGCTGAACAACAGTTAAACACAATTATAGAAGCCACTGTCATTCATTGGGGTTAGCCCGTCGATCGCCACAGACAGAAGCCACCGATGCGGTCGGCTAAGTAAAAACCGAGCGAGCGAGCGCTCTGGGAACTCTCCTGAAGACAGAGGTGACTGGTATCCCAACACAGGTTTTGGTCATATTTGTGGATGCTGAGTATCTTCACTTAAAGATGCTGAGCAATTTCTTTCCCTAAGGCCTGTGATTTAGGTCACATTTCACATTTTCAATTGTATAGGACTTAGGCACTATCAACCTCAGAAACCGGGTTTCTGGCGATCGTCCTCAACCTCAAATGACGCAATTACCTTAAGAAACCGGGTTTTTGCCTCCTGGACTCTACCTCAAAAACCCGGTTTCTGGCGATCGTCCTCAACCTCAAATGACGCTACGTTTGAGCTAAAAAAAGATTGCGAATTGCCCGATTAACAAAACTCAGGCAATCGTCGATTTCCTCCTAAAGGTTGAGTTCTCCTTCTTCTTCTCTAGTCAAGGAAAAAAATGTTGTTTTTCTAGCAGTCTTCAATGGGATTTTGGACGGTGCTAGAAGCCCGAAAAATGGGGACTCCTTCGGCAATTTCGATGCGGACAGATCCTGCGAGGGGTAGAGTATTGAGTAGGTTTTGTAATTTGGGTGGAAGTAATAGAGTATTTGACTGCATTATTGTTTGATTTAAGGGATCTCATTAATAATGATTGTAATAATTTTCGGGCTTGACGGCTATCCTATTTCTGCCAGCCAGCTTGAAATAAAAGTTTCATCGCCACCATAAATATTGTGCGGTGAAACTGACTTCTCGATTAAGGAAAGTATCTGTAAATCTCTTTTCGGTGCAGTATCCTAACGAAAGAGACGACACCATCATTAACTTTCATACCTATTCGGTAATCTCCTACTCTAATACGATAGTAGTCTCCCTCGCCTTTAAGTTTCTTAATGTTAACTTCACTTAATTTTCAGATGGCTCAACTTCTTCAATAATTTCTTGAATTCTTTGAAAGAAGTCAGCATCAAGAATCTTGAGCCAAGCTTTTTCTCAACTCAATATTCATAGTTATCTATTCAGAAGTTTGAAAATTTCCTCACGGCTGACTGTTTCAGTATTCTCGCCTTCCTTGATAGCATTTTCCAGGGCTATATCTTCTATGGCTTCTGCTAAAAGGTCAGAAAATACTTCTTTTTGTTCTTGCAATACCTCAACAATCGCTGCTTTGAAAAGTTCCTTTAGTTTGGTTTCGTCTAGGGTAATTTCAGCCCTAGCTTTTGTCTGTAGATTGAGCTAAATTATAGCACGAAATTGGGTGAGCCTATTTTCAAATGAATTATATCTCTTCCCACTTTGGAACGCAGTTTTTAAGTTAGGTTGATTGGGTAAAATTCCTCTCAATGGTGGCTGAATTGGTTCTGATGTAATCCCAGCGATATGCACAACATCGGTGAGTTTATGACAAATTTTTACCAGTTCGAGGGTGGGTTCGCATTGGTGTAGAATTAGGGGTCTAAGCTAGTTCTTGAACCCTCTCTATTTGCTCTGTAGTTTATGTTGAATAGTTGTTGAACCTTTCACCTTTAAAGAATGTTTGCAGATATCTCCTTAATTAAACGTTCTTCATCATAGGAGTTCGCATTAAGCTTTTCAGAGAATGGTTTTAATTCTTCCAAGGCACGGTCATACTCTTGCTGAAATATTTGTAAAAAATCTACATTCGCTGAATCAGACTCTCTCAAAACATCGCAGCACTTACGAAGAGATTGCCCGAACGCTAAAACACTTGCTGCTGTCTCATGTCTATTAGACACCGATATAAACTGCTTGATAGCTTCAGCTTCTACTTTCATTTTTTCTATTGGCCAACGCTTGAAAAATTCTGGCAAAATTAGAATTGCACTAGGCAGATAGCAACCACTAAATGTACCTACACTAACGGGAATTAGTCAACCACCACTTGCTAATGTTCCAATCGTCAAACCAACTAGAGATGATGCAAGTATTAAGGCCCCTTTACTACGATATACCTCCCAAATTTCAGCAGAGTTTAGCTGGGAATTACCAATTTGGGATAAGTCATCCAAGCTAATGCCTACTCTTTGAAGCTGTCTCTCAGATAAACAGTATTGGTCTACTATCCATAAATAAAGACCTAATACATTTGCTAATATCTGATAGAATTGCCCGGTCTGACCTTTTCCACCAACAAGTCTAGCTGTTTTAACTGCTGTAGCAACTGAGTAAATAATTATCTGTTGATGTCGTACTAACTTTTCATACTCCCTATTAACCGTGTCACCGAGAACTTGAGAACATTCGCGGGGTAAGTTATTAATAATGGTAGTTAATAACTCTTTATATTAAAACCAGTTTTTGCTGATACTGTAACTGCTTGCTGACTCAAATGCCTTTTAATAAAGTCTAGGCTTGCCTGTCGAGTATTACTGTCACTTTCGTCAATTTTATTAACTACAACCACTGGCTTTCCAATGGCTACCTCTCTAAAGAATTTGATATCATCTCTTTTAAGAGTTCCTGATTTGATATCAACAACAAAAAGAAATACATCAGGTTTTTCAAATTCTTCATGGGTCTTCAGAGCTTTAGGCGAATCAGTTCTTGGATTGTAGTTATCAGCATCAATGGTGGGTATTCGTGAAACAGGTAGTAAAAGTCTATCATCCAAATCTTTATCTAATTGTTTCAACCCAAGATAAGCTCTAGTAATATTTTCCCATCTTACTTCAGCACCGCCAGCACCTGGTGTATCGTAGATCTCCATACCTGACTTGAATTTTATTTTTACCACAGCAGAAGTTGTATCAGCAGTTAGCCCCTCCTCACTCTTCTTTTCTCCGAAAATTGCATTGATTAAACTGGATTTACCTGTGTGAGTAATTCCTGTAACTGCTATGCAGGGTGAACGCGCCCTTAAAAAAGCATTTGACTGTAGTAATGCTATATTTGCAAGTTCAGCTACATCACATTCTGTTAAATTTAGTTTTTCGACTAATTTGCCTATAATTCTTTCAAATTGATTTCTGAGGTTTTCTTGATTGTTCATAGCAGTTAACTATTCTCCTTAAATTAAAACACTTGATTTGCTCAAAAACTTACTTGGTCAGCAAGACTATTAGTGCGGTCAACTATTTGATTGATATTGATACGTCCCTCGTAAAATTCTATAGCAACATCTCCAATAACTTGCACCCATAATCTTGAGTTTTGCCATTGGTTTTTCTGGCCTAAAATTAAATTACGTTTTTTTAATTCTTGAGTAGCTATACTGCATAGTATATAGCTTTTTGAGAGGTTCAGTTGTATTATTTTTTAATAAAACAAGCTTGATATACTGCTGCTCAATTTTTTCAACCATTATAATATGTAACTTTTGCAGCTCTGTCAATAAGTTAGGTTCATTCATCAAATAAGAAATCATGACATCAGCTTGCATCTGCGTTTCTAAAATTATTTGTTTGCAGACCTTTCGACATTGATAGATTTTTTCTAAACTAGCTATTTTTTCGATCGCGATACTTTGTAGCTCAATAGGTAATTCTTTAATAATAAGCGATACTAATTGAGACAAATTTTCTTTTGCTTTGACTGAAATTTCTATAAAAATACTTGACATGACATTTTTATACTTGTGGATAATTATTTGCCGTTCATCAGGAGCGTACTGTTCGCATTTATTTATTGCAGTTATGCAGGGCTTTTCATTTTTGGTAATTAATTGATACAATAGTAGATCATTACGGCGTATTGCATTTATATCCCAAAGCTGAACTACTACGTCTGCACACTTAATACTTATCTCTACTTCTTGTTCACGAAATTCATCATAGCTCACACTATCAATTATTTTGAATAAACCTGCCCAATTCTCTTCCACTGTCTGCTCATCATCTTGGGGAACCGAACTAACTCGTACTACGTCCCTACCGCCAAATAGTGCATTTACTAAGGATGATTTACCCACTACTGAAGTACCCACCACTACAATTTTGGGTAAATCGCAGCTATTTGGTTCTTTAAATAAGAAAAATTCGTCTTTAGCACCAGCAGCAATAATTTCCTCAACCAAACTAGGATTTATAATGAGTTTATTTGTGAATAGCTGCGACCACTTAAACGGTACTTCAGTAGGATTTTGACAAATCACAGGCAACCAAGATGCACAGGGATATTCCTTTTCTAATCCCTGTAACTTTTCCCTCGCTTCTCTGACAGCCAGATATAAAGATTGACCACTAGAAAATGCTTTGAGAAAATATTCCAGAAATTTTTGAGCAACTGGATCGAGAATAGGTTCCCGCATCACAATAATTTGGGGGATGTTTAGTTCTGCCAAATTTTTGGCAAGTCCCAACCCATCGCAAGCATTAAAAATCGCTAACTGTAACCCGCCCTCAATGGCTTTTTTAAGAGCCAGCTTTAAATCTGGAATCGTCAAGTTTTCCCCAGGTTTAATATCCATTGTTCCTGTAGTAGCATCAGGGTTGCTGCTACTATGTCCGGCAAAAAATAAAATATCCCAGCCTTGTTCATCCCAAAGTTTTTTAGTTAATTCTGGCAGTGTAGGTTTCTCTAAAAATATCGGTTCAGCATCGGTTAACCTCTCCCAGAACTGTTTATCTGGATCAGTGTCAATCGGAATACTTGTGTTAGGGTGGGCGCATTCCCCCAAAATCCCTAATACCCTCACCTTTGGTTGAGGTTTCAGTAATTGACTAGGTTTTTCATAGTTGGGTAAACTAATAGCAACTTCAGCTTTAGTGTCAACCTCAAATAAGTCGCACAAATACCAAGGTAGTCGCCGCAACAGGGGATTTTCTGTCTGGATAATCACCCGCACAGTATCTTCTGTGTTTACCTTGTTCAGGAACTTCTCTTTTCTGGGGCGAAATGTCTCTGAGTTTAGCCATTCATTCAGATTTTTAATTAAATCTTCCGCTCTTTTATTGATTCTAGAATAGTTAATAAAGTGGCGATATTCTGACTGCCAAGTAGTATAGATCGAGGGAATTTGGGCAAAGGCTGGTAGTTGGCCATCGAAGGATGTGTGGAAGCGATCGCCCTCGTCTCCAATATACAATGTCACTGGAAACCCCAGTTCAAAACTGCCTTCCCCGATTTTGATAACTACCAACTTCCCCATAGCCATAGCCTTGTAATGTTAATGTGCGAGCAGAGGACGATCGCCCTGATTGTTTCACCTTCAGCCTTGATGCCCTATCATAATATCATGCTTTGACTACAATAGACTTCTCTAAAAAAACTTGCTAAGGGCAGGCAGGATGCCTACCCCACAGGATTTTTGGGAGAGGTCAAATAATGAGATGATTGAATTGTCGATCGACTCTGGCAACCCCAATGCGATGAACATCAGCTCAAACAGCCCATACACTCTCCGTGAATTTACGCGATCGGCAATAGTCTCTCTACCTCAATCAATGAAAAAAAACTCTAGCGACTATACTTACTATTACACAAATAACCGTCCCAGATATCATCACGCTTATTTGCTATCCCCCCTTTTAGAAATGCTGGTTAAACTTCAGCTCGCAGAAGAGAGAAAACTCCGAGTTTTAGATCTAGGCTGCGGCAATGGTAGCCTCAGTCACGTCATAGCAGAGCAAGGCTGTGAAGTTGTCGGCGTGGACACTTCTGCACCCGGAATTGCCATCTCCCGTCAAAGTTTCCCAGAGTGTCAATTTATCCAAGCAGATATTTATAAGCTGCCCGACATAGATATGCTGCATTCATTCGATGTTGTCCTAGCAATTGAAGTAATCGAACACTTACTTTATCCAAAAGAACTAGCAAAAAATGCCAAAAAATGTCTCAAACCCGGAGGTAGGCTAATTATTTCCACCCCGTATCACGGCTATTTAAAAAACCTTGCCTTGGCTATTACTGGAAAAATGGACAAACATTTTACCGTGCTTTGGGATAACGGTCACATCAAATTTTTTTCAGTAGAGACACTGACCAAATTATTAACACATGAAGGATACAACGACATTGAGTTTAGATTTGCGGGCCGGTTGCCATACCTTTGGAAATCAATGTTATGCTCTAGTAAGTTTTCAGGAGAATAGTTAAGTCATTTGTTATTTGTTATTTGTTATTTGTTATTTGTTATTTGTTATTTGCTCCCAATAACGAATGACCAGTTAAGTAAATCCACCTAATTAAACGTAAGATACAGATGGCGATCAAGCTTGCTATATAAGCATTCTTCCGACTTCCATTTCTCGACTTCCATCGGACTTCTACTTACCAATTCCCCATGCCCCATGCCCCATGCCCCATGCCCCATCCCGGAGCAACGCTAGAGCCCAATTCCCCATGCCCCTTTGCAATTCTTATTTTTTCCCTTAGTTTTTCCCAAACATTCCACAGCGTTTCCACAGGCAAGTGAGAGGTTTTCCACAGATTTGACGAAGTTTTCCACAGAAATTAACGGCACGGTCGGATCTTGCTGGTGAATTGGGGATTTTGTTAACCTGCTGACAAATCCCTCAGACTAACTCCAAAATATAAAGATATGTAACAAAAAATGCGCCTAAAAGCTGATTATTGCGTAAATCTTTTTTTGATCTCCAGGGCTTTGTAATATTTCGCTACATTGACAAACCCACCCCCTAGTAGCGCACAATGATGCGATCGACCTAAAAAAAACGCTCTGATTTCGGCAGTGCCAGCACCTGTATCCTGCCGAAAGGGGGGTTCTGTTTTCAATTTATTAGCGAGACTAAAAAAAATGATCAACCCAACAGTCAGTATCTTTGCCGAAATTCCCGAAACGCTGCACGATTCCCTCAAAAGCTACCTGGAAACTCATCCCGAATGGGATCTAGACCGAGTATTTTGCGCCTCTCTGTCACTGTTTTTGTTGCAGAATGCCGACAGCGGTACGCCTGAAGCCTCGCGTAGTTACCGCCAAGCTGCTAGAGTTTATCTTGAAACACTGTTTCAGTATCCTCAAGATTTACGCAGTAGCAATAATGTATAGCCGAAGGAAGAAGGAAGAAGGAAGAAGCAGGAAGGAAGAAGGAAGAAGTCGATTTACCAATGACCAATGACCAATTACCAATTACTAATTACCAATGACGAACATAGTAGATACTTTGATTGTGGGTGCAGGTATTAGCGGTTTGAGTCTGGCCCACGCACTCCAGAAACAAGCTAAGACTGCGCCTCCCCTGAAGATTTTAGTCGCTGAGAGTCGGGGACGAGTGGGCGGGAATATCACAACTCANNGGGAGGAGGGCCCGAATAGTTTTATGCCAACACCGGAATTGATGAAGTTGGCTGTGGATGTGGGGCTGAAGCAGGAGTTGATTTTTGCCGATCGAAAATTGCCTCGTTATATTTATTGGCAAGGGAAACTGCAACCAGTGCCGATGACTCCCCAGGCGATGATTCAGTCCCAGTTGCTGAGTTTTCCGGGGAAACTGCGGGCGCTGTTCGGGGCTTTGGGGTTTGTGGGGTCGGCGATGGGTTCTCAATTGTCGCAGCAGGGTGGAGAGGAAACTGTTTCTCAATTTTTCCGACGCCATCTTGGTACGGAAGTGATGCAGCGATTGGTGGAACCTTTTGTTTCTGGGGTTTATGCGGGTGATCCGCAACAGTTGAGTGCGGCGGCTGCTTTTGGCCGGGTAACTCAGATGGCTGATGTGGGTGGCGGCCTAGTGGCGGGCGCGCTGCTTTCTGCTAGAAAAAGGCCGAAGAAATTGCCCGTAGACCCGAATATTCCTCAGACTAAGCCGGGGGAGTTGGGTTCGTTTAAACAGGGGTTGAAGGCTCTGCCAGAGGCGATCGCTGCTCAATTAGGCGATCGGCTCAAACTCAATTGGCACTTAACTCGCCTCCAACGCACGGAACGCCAAACTTACATTGCGGAATTTGCTACACCTGACGGCCAGCAACAAGTTGAGGCGCGCACCGTCGTTTTGACAACTCCCGCCTACATCACAGCGGAGTTGTTGGCACCTCTCCAACCGGAAGTTAGCAGCGCTTTACAAGCTGTTACTTATCCTACGGTTGCCTGCGTTGTATTAGCATATCCGCTGTCGGATGTCAAGGGTAAATTAGTGGGTTTTGGAAATTTAATTCCGAGGGGCCAGGGAATTCGCACCCTGGGGACGATTTGGACTTCGAGCTTATTTCCCGATCGCGCCCCTGCTGGTTGGCAAACTCTCAGCAATTACATCGGTGGGGCAACAGACTCGGATATCGCCAATCTTGACCCCGAACAAATCGTTGGGGAGGTACATCGAGATTTATCTCGGATGTTGCTGAAGCCTCTGGTGGCGCAGCCCAAAGTTTTGGCTGTGAACCTGTGGAAGCGGGCGATTCCTCAGTACAATTTGGGTCATATTCAGCGCCTGCAACAGGTCGAGAACGGCTTAAAATCCTTGCCGGGGGTGTATTTGTGCAGCAACTACGTTGGCGGTATTGCTTTGGGTGATTGCGTGCGGTGGGGTTTTGAGCGGGCGATCGAAGTCAGCGAGTATTTGCAAGAAACAGGGCGCTAGGTGATTTTGGTTTTGAGTTTTGGGATGTTGGATTGAAGAAAATGCGACCTCCGATCGATCCGGGGGTCGCGAAACCAATTGCTTTCGGTCAATTCCAAATATACCCGCCATTAATCCCTAGGTTGTTGCCTCAAATTTGTAACCCACGCCGCGGACGGTTTGAATCATGGGATTTTGATTGGCATCGAGTTCTATTTTGCGGCGAATTTGACCGATATGGACATCCACCACGCGATCGGCTCCTACATACTCGTAGTCCCACACTTCATGCAGCAGTTCCGATCGCCTCCAAACGCGACCGGGCTTGCTGGCCAAACAGTACAGCAGGTCGAATTCTAAAGCACTCAAAGCAACTATTTGATTGCCCAGAATCACCTCGCGGCGGACGGGATCTATCTGTAGCTGTCCAAAAACCAGGCTTTGTTGTTCTGCGGAAGTAACAATGCGCTTGCGTTTCAAAATAGCTGCTATGCGAGCTCCAATCTCTACGAGACTGAAGGGTTTAGTAATGTAGTCGTCAGCACCTTCGGCAAACCCTTTCATTTTGTCAGCTTCATCGTTTCGGCTGGTCAGCATTAACACAAACACGCCCGTGCGGCTTTGCATTTCTTGACACAGTTTGTAGCCAGTGGTGTCGGGTAAATTTAAATCCAGAACTACTAAGTCAGGATTGAGTTGCTCAAATAATTCCAGACCAGTCTGACCGTCCTGGCCAGACTCAACTTGATAACCTTGCTGGCTTAAAAAACGATGAAGTAAATTTCGGATTGCCGGGTCGTCATCAACCACAAGGATTTTTACAGGGGCCATGACCACAACTTTGCTTGAAGAATTAGGCAAGAATATTTAGACATAGTAATATAAACTGGATACAAACCTCGGAAAAATTGAGTTTTTAATGGTTATAGCCTGCGCAAGATTTCAGGTAATAAATCTCCGGGAACTTTGGATAAGGCTAAATTTTGACCTTGCAGCCCACATTCACTATAGAAAGCTCGAATCGTTTTGACAATATAGCTCAAAGCTGTTTGTCGGGAATCAGCAGCTTGGGAGTTGCCTGAGTCTTGTAGCTTGAGTTTATCCCCATATGTTAACCCTTTGTCTTGAAGATATTTTCCCCATGTGGCGCAGACTTGCAACTGGTGGTGCAGTGCTGCTTCTAGATGGCTTGTCTGTGCGGCTTTGTCTGACGCGAAATCTGGGTCTGTGGCTAGTTGATAGTGGGCTAGTCCTAGATTGTTGCGGGTGGCTAAGATGTCAAAGGTGAGTTGGGTTCGATCGATCTCTCCGGCGATATCCAGGGATGTTTCGTAGGCCAAAATCGCCTGCTGCAAAGATGCGAGCCTGCTGGATGAGTGCTGTTGCTGGTTCGCCAAATGCCAATAGGCGGTGGCGAGATTGTTCTGGGTGGCTGCGGCATAGGCGGGTACTAATTCTCGCGTGCGGTATTTCAAGGCTTCGCGATAGGAGGCGATCGCTCTGACGAGCAAGATTTCTGAGGGTTCGTGCTGGGCGAGGTTCCAGCAGGCTGTGCCGATGTTGTTGTGGGCTTTGGCATAGTTGAGGGGTTCTCGTTCGGGACTGTAGCAGGAGAGTGCTTGGGTGTAAGCTGCGATCGCGCTTTTGAGATGTATGATCGGCTGACCGTCTTGAGCTAAATTCCAGTATACTGTTGCCAAATTATTCTGAGCTGCTGCGTACTGTTGGGGATCGGCCCAGCGGTCTAGATTCAGCAGCGCTTGCTGGTAGGCCACAACCGCTTGCTGCAAGTTTTCTGTCTTGTCTTGATAGCGGGCTAAATCCGCCGAGGCGATTCCCAGATTTTTGTTTAATAAGGCGCGGCAATGGGGTGTGGCTGCGACATCTATTTTGTTCAAACCTTCTCGGTAGAGGGCGATACTGCGTTCGAGGGACTGTACGGTATCAAGGGTGGGGTCGCCGACTGTGGGATTCCCTTCGGGATGGCTTCTTGAGGCGTGCGATCGCATCCAGTAGAGAGTGCCGAGGTCGTTGAGTAGATCGGCCATTGGCGCTAGGCTATTTGACTGTAAAGGGTATTGAGTTAAGTTTTGTTTCAATTCGGCAATTAGTCGATCGCATTCGGGAGTGTGTTGTGGATTTTCCTGGGAGGGGCGATCGAGATTGAGGTAGAAAATTACTTGCTCAAACGCACGAATGGCGACGATCAGGTTTTGTCCGTCCGAGTCGGAGGGTAGAATGCGATCGCGGTAAAAATTCCCCAAACCTTGATAAGCCAAAGCCAAAGCTTCGGAGCAACACTGATGTTCTTGCAGCAGTTCGATATATTGTAGGATTTGCAGCGGCAGAAAATTTTCCCCCGATGCGGTCTGTTCTGATTCCAATTCCACCGAAGCCGCTCCTAGTACCAAATCTGCTAGTTCAATAGATTTAGGGTTGGGAATTGGGGATTGAGGATGGGGAATTGGGGATGGGGAATTGGGGATGGGGAATTGTCCCGAAAAAGCAGAGCTTAAAAGTCGATCGCCCAAGTCTCCCTTGTCTGGTAAGTCTCCCAAATCTCCGTTGTCATCGGAGTCTCCCAAGTCTCCCTGGGCGGGAGTTGGTTCGCCTTCAAACTCAAATATTCCGGTGCGCCATTGCCAAAATTCCGGGGCTGAGGACTCGATCGAACTTAGCCAAGGTCGCGACACCCACAGCAGCAGAGTAGACTCCGACATTTGCAAGTATGCTTCGATGTCCCTCAAATAGCTCAGGAACGACCACTGTATGGCTGCTGGCTGGCGTGTCAAGTGTTCGGTTCCGAGAATTTGGAATCCCGGTAAGCGGCTGTAGCTGCGCGCATTTGAGGCTGGTGCGTGTTCGTTTAGCCACCAGGCGATCGCCCCCCAAGGATTGGGATCGCTGAGGTTGAGTTCCAAACTGACAAATCGGGGATAGTCGATCGAAGAGCGAGAACTTTCCCCTGTTTCTGGGGCTGCTAATTCTGCCTCTAAACGGGCTGCTAGACAGTCCCGCAAGCGCAAGTCATCGCAGGCGGCGATAAAAATTTGACGGCGCAAATTCAGTTCAAGTGCCTGTTTCAAGCGTTGGTAAATCTGCTGGTTCGAGCTAGAAACTTTTGGGAAAGGAATAGACATCACAGTCAGGCTATTTGAGATTTGAGATTTGAGATTTGAGATTTGAGATTTGAAATCCCGATCGGCCGATCGCGAGCAACTCGACCCGGAGGACAGTGAAACGCACCGATGATGACCTGAGAATAGTAGATTTTAGCTAGGCAATTTTATGTTTGTGACCGAAGAGCGAGACGCAAGCCCCGGGCTAAGGACCTGGGGAGAAGTCGGCAGCCGTTTCAACACATTCGACTACGCGAGCGTGACAGCCGCCTTCAATATTTGGTATTATGGGAGCAGCAAGTAAGAATAACCATCTGCGCGTTGAAACATCCTAGTACGGTGCAATCCCGGCAACGGACAGCTCCGACTTGATTCGGAATAGTTAAAGGGCAAACAAAAGGCAGGTTGTTGAGCGTACCTATCTCAGGCTAAGTGATGGACTCGGAAAGCGTAAAAAAGCTAAAAGTATACGCAAGGTTTGGATTTGTCCAAGCTGAGTGGGTAGGGGCGCTTTGATTTCGCCTTTAAAGGTTCGCATTTGGACTCTTTAAGAATCCCCGTCCCGGAGCGGGCTGGGGAGTATCAAAAGCCAGTCTGATTAATTACATGGGGAAGCCTCTGGGGTTTGTCTTATTTAGTTTTTCAGCTCGCGCGACGAGGTTCAGGAATGTCGCAAATCCCTGCTTTTATTGAAACACAAAAAACCATGTTTCCATTAATTGCGAAACATGGTTTAGTCAAGGATTATTTAAAGTTGTGATTGGAAGCAGCTTTGAATCTTAGCCCAGTTTTTACACAGAAGCAGCCACAAACACCAATAAGGCAACTAACATTGCCCCAGCAACGCCTAGGATGATGTAGTTCCGCTGCTGTTTCTTGTCGGGATATTCTGCTTTATACACCTTCGGCTCTTTGGCAAAGTTGTTCAGGCGTCCATCGTCATCGTTGATGTAAGGCATCAGTCACAATCCTTAATATTTTTGATGTTTACAACTTTACCAAAAAAGTGACCTGGAAATTTCGGGAAGCTATTTTGAGGCGATCGTACCTGTTTCGGGAGACGAGGCGATCGCATAATCTTTAACTGGCATTCTGCCTGCTAAGTACGCTAAACGCCCCGCTTCTGCCGCCATTCCCATTGCTTTTGCCATTGCTGGGGAATTTTGGGCATTGGCGATCGCCGAATTGATTAACAGTGCGTCGGCGCCCATTTCCATGGCTTGAGCCGCTTCGCTGGGCGTTCCGATCCCCGCATCCACTACCACAGGAATCTTCACCGTGTCAATAATTATTTTAATATTGGCAGCATTGTTGATTCCTTGTCCAGAGCCGATCGGCGAACCTAAAGGCATGACTGTCGCACAGCCAACTTCTTCTAAACGTTTGGCTAGCAGGGGATCGGCATTGATGTAAGGCAAAACGGCAAAACCTTCTTTGACTAATTGTGTTGCTGCTTCTAAAGTGCCGATCGGATCTGGCAGCAAATATTTAGCATCAGGAATCACTTCTAACTTGACAAAATTATTGTCTTCCTGGCCTAAAAGTTTCGCCATTTCTCTACCCAAACGAGCCACTCTAATCGCCTCATCCGCAGTTTGACAACCCGCAGTATTTGGCAGCATCCAAATTTTAGTCCAATCCAGAGCTTCCGCCAATCCTTCATGTCCGGGAGCATTTGTTTGCACTCGCCGCACAGCTACAGTCACAATTTCGCACCTACTAGCATTGACACTTTGCTGCATTTCTGCAATGCTGCGATATTTTCCCGTACCAGTCATTAAGCGAGAATGAAAAGTTTTGCCAGCAATAATTAGAGGTTTGTCAAAAGGTGGAGTTGCTGTATCTACTGGATAGCCAAAAATACTGTACTCAAG
>DMYK01000415.1:1478-3052 GCA_003483675.1 Microcoleaceae cyanobacterium UBA11344 | reverse complement strand
CTCTTCTGATATCATGGGGTTTCGTCATAGTCTTCAAGCTCGTCTATACGAACAATCTCGCCACTTTGTAGTATAGCAGCTCTTGGTAAAACTCGACTAGGGGTTTCGATGTACCAAAAGCCCTTTTCTTCATCATATATTTTCCAAATCAGCAAGTCGAGAGTTTCCAGGGCATTAATAATTAAGTATTGAACTCCTGATGATGACATAGGTCGATCTAGTTTAGTTGAGCCTGTTGGCTATTGTATCACCATCTCTGAGATTCTTCGCAACGCTTGCGAATGACAAACACTCTTCTGCGTAAGTTCTGTTATATATAAAAGATGCACATTTCTGACGATCTAGTTTTTGTAGGGTGCGCACTGCGCACCTTACGAATTTTTGTAGCGCACTGCGCACCTTACGAATTGCTCAGGGGTTGCAAATTGTTTTGACGTTTGTTTTCTAGATAGGTTTTAATATTGTAACTAATTTATGTCCTAAAGTAAGTTATATATAAAGATGCACTGCTTTTCCAGTATCTTTAATCTCACTGATGAATCATGCTACAAATTTCTAATACAGTGTTCCTGGACGATCGCGAAATCGAGATTAATGCCATTCGTTCTCAAGGCGCAGGAGGCCAAAACGTGAATAAAGTGGCAACCGCCATTCACTTACGCTTTGATATCCCAGCTTCTTCATTACCCGATCGCTACAAAGAGCGCTTATTGCAAATCAACGACAACCGCATTACCCAGGAAGGTGTTATTGTGATTAAAGCACAGGAACACCGCAGCCAAGAACAGAACCGGGAAGAAGCATTAAGACGACTGCAAGAATTGATTAAAAGTGCGATCGCCATACCAAAAAGGCGCAAACCTAGCAAAGCGACTCGCAGCTCTCACCGCAAGCGTCTCGACAGCAAAACCAAGCGAGGGCAGATTAAAGCTATGAGAGGGAAAGTCATCGACTGATCGCTCGGACTAATTCCTATTGAAATTATGATCTAATTGTAGCTGAGTATTGTTAGTTTGAGTCAACAGCAATGACAACTACTGCAAGTAACGAGCCGACGCTAGCTGATGTTATTGAAAAGCTAGACAGACTAGCGACTAAAGTCGAGAAATTATCAACTGATGTTGAGAAAACCAATGACCAAACCGACAGATTCAATGACAAGTTCGATCGCTACCAGAAAGCTACCCAATGGGTTGTGCAACTTGCCTTCACTCTGGCAAGTGCTACTATCACGGTGATTATCACTTCGGTTTTCCGCGTGTATTTTCTGGTTTTGAGTGCATAACTCAAGTCTATTTCCTGAAAGTTGTCAGTCCCGATTTGGTGGGCCTAAGTTGTTAGGTAAATCCTTCAGCGTTTTTCCTAGAGCTTCGCAAAGGGCTTTCATTTGAGCAATTGTTAGTTCTGGTTCGTCTATCCCCCGTTCCCAGTTGCTGATTGCTTGTTGAGTTAGGGTTTTTGCGCCCGTTTTGTCGGGAATTTGCTTGGCTAAAGCCGATTGTGACAAACCAGCAGCTTCCCGCAAAATTTGCAGTGCTGGCATACCTTTTGGATCTTGAGCTTGTTTCTTTTTA
>DMYK01000415.1:295-1371 GCA_003483675.1 Microcoleaceae cyanobacterium UBA11344 | reverse complement strand
GATCGACCTTACAGCCCAAATCAACATTATATCAAAGTATTAAACATTAAGACTAAGACTTTTTTGTACTTGGCGATCGTACTACTTCTGTGATATCGTTTCCTTCCTCGAACTATTCCCGATTATGCCCACATCAATTGACAACTTCTATGTAGGCGATGTCGCCTTCAACTTTCACTTTGCAGGCCCGCTTCTAGACTTTGAAGAAGAAATCCAGAGTCAATCGCCCTTTCACGATTTAGAATACCTAACTGGCGAAATTAAAAGGGGATTCCTAGACTACGTGCGTCAAGGAATCATGCTGGACGCGATCCGAAGACTGCGATTGTACAAACACAAGTTCAAAACCTTTAAAAATTACTGCGAACAAGCATTAGGTAGGCAGTATTTTTACTGTACCCAAATTATCAAAGCTGCTGGCATTTGCCTGCGCTTAATTAAAGCCGGATTTGAGATTTTGCCGAGCTGCGTTGCTCAGGTTGTCCCTTTGTTTAAACACGCAATAATTAACAAGTACGGCGACAGTCCTTTGGAGGAAAAGTGGCAGGAAGTTGTGGATGTAGTGCCAAAAGAAAGGATTACCGCAGTAACTATTAGCGAAACTGTTGATAACAATCCCGAACTCCGGCTGAAACAAATTCGGATTAAAACCGACACTTACGCTCTTTTAGCTAAAAAAGCAGCCGCTGCGGGAATGTCAATTTCGGAACTTTTAGCGCGGTTGGTTGACGAATACAATCCCAGAGATTTAGAGGAATCAGCGGAACATACTCCCGAACAAGAGGAGATTTTAGACCAATTAGACGAGGAGTTTAAGAAGCCTGCAACGGAACAAAAATCTACTAAAGGCAAATCTAAAGGTTTTGGAGTCAAAGTTAAACCGAAAAGTTCTCAAGGCGAAGTTAAACCGAAAAGTTCAGAAGGCGAAGTTAAGTTGAAAAGCAGGAAAACTGAAATCAAAGTAGGTAAACAGTCGAATTCATTTGAGGATGACAGTTTTGACACTCCCCGGTCTAAAGACACGGGGATTCTTAAGGACAAATTTTGGGGGATGAATCCGCCCAAAGTTTAATTCT
>DMYK01000415.1:0-125 GCA_003483675.1 Microcoleaceae cyanobacterium UBA11344 | reverse complement strand
CGGTCTAAAAAACTTGCTTTTGACGTATAAGATTCATCTTGTTCGACAAATCGCCACCCTCTTAATTCGCATTCTTGTTGGAGTCTATCTTTGACTTTAGCTGTGGGTATTTGGACAAAATTCTG
>DMYK01000621.1:4265-4849 GCA_003483675.1 Microcoleaceae cyanobacterium UBA11344 | reverse complement strand
AGCAATATCCAAGCTGGCTTGACAGAAGCGGCCATTTCTACTACCCAGCAAACCTATTTAGATTTAGCTGATTTGCGAATCCAATTAGAACAAAAGGAGCAAGAATGGCTGTTGCTTTATAATGCTGCTTGGTCAGATTTGAAAAGTTTAATTGTAGAAGTCCAGGCTAACAAAGAATGCGAAATTGAAATCGGTCAAGGTGATGAGGCCCAGAAGTTTAAATTAGAAGTAGATTATTGGGTTAATGGTCGCTTGAGCGAGTACGAACAGCAGTTGAATCAGTTGGAATCGGAATTGAAAGCTGGGGAATCTCGACTTACTACTGAGCAAGTGCAGGAATTGGGCGAAAAAATTATCGCTTTGCAACCGATTTTAGGCGAGATTGTCGAACAGGCAAAACTCACAATCTTGGGTTCCCAATTGCGAGTAGAAATTGCCGATAAAGTTGTAAGTGCTCTGGAATCTTTGGGATATAATTTAGTTGATTCCGAGTCCGATGCTGTCTATGAAGGTGATGACCAGCGCAATGCTTTTGTGGTGAAAGTGAAAAATCTTGCTGGCGATGAAGTGGTGACAGTCATCAG
>DMYK01000621.1:3925-4107 GCA_003483675.1 Microcoleaceae cyanobacterium UBA11344 | reverse complement strand
AAGTAAAGCGCCGTCAAGTTGCACCGCCTCCATCGCCTAGTGTATCCTCTGATGTTCAGAAACCGGGTTTTTAACTAAGTCTAGGATGGGGCGCAAAAATTCAGTAAAAAACCCGGTTTCTTGAGTCTACGCGAGAGGCGAGAAACCGGGTTTTTAACTAAGTCTAGGATGGGGTGCAAAAA
>DMYK01000621.1:0-3779 GCA_003483675.1 Microcoleaceae cyanobacterium UBA11344 | reverse complement strand
CCGGTTTCTAGAGTCTACGCGAGAGGCCAGAAAGGGGTTATTGGTGGGGTGGGGGCGGGTTTATGTAGATTGTTTGTGAGTTGTCAAAATTCTCGGTGAACCCGCCCCTACGAGATTTTGATTTGGGTGTAAGATGTAAAAAGAAAAAATAATGACGGGCTTTCAAATCTAAAATCCAAAATCAGATGACAGTTGAAAGAGTAACATCAGGATTAAATTTACAATCGGGCGATCGCTTTTTAGTCCTCTACGGGGCGAATACGAGCGATACGTTTTGCAGTCAGGATTTATTGTTGCGAAATATTGAACAAGTTTTACATGAATATTTGCGCTGCGAAGGCTATCAGCGAATTCTATTTTATTCTGGTACTAAAAAGCTGTATTTTCTGGATGAGAAATCGCGCGATCGATCGCGTTTGCAACCCAAATCTGCCGCTAATTCCGCATCTTCACAGCCGATGCGATTCGGAGGTGCTTTAGGGAACAAGCGCGGATTATTAGGGAAGAAATCAGCCCAGACAAATACCCCCGCTACACCTCCCCCCACAGCACCCAATTCAAGCCCCAGGCTCCAAGATACTGCAATCTTGCCGATTGTTGAAACCGTCATGCAGGAGAGTTCGCAAAAATCGGCGATCGTCTTTTCCAATGCTGAAGATTTGGGTAATTTTGACAACCGCCGGGAATTGTTTGGACGGATTGTAGATTGGTCGCGTTTACCGCCCAACAATCGCAATCTTTGTATCTTCATTTTTCACCATGAAAATCGTACTACTTTACAGGAATTTTGTCAAGGAATTGGATTCACATTTCTAGCAAATCTGGCAAACAATGGCGATGATTCTAACAGTCGCGCGGTTAATTTCGTGCGTTTGAACGGCCCCGATGCGGTAGAAATTAGAGCCTTGCGGGATTATTTTCGACTGGAACACCGCAAGGTGGTAGACTGGAATGGGGCGGATAAATTATGCAGTTGGATAGCTGCGGAAAATAAGCCGCTAAATTATTGGTATGATTGCTTTAAAACTGCTCGCCAAATTTCCTTGACAGAAGCGCGAAGATTGGGATGGTTATCTGCGGATGTGAATGCTAAACCTGCTTTAGAAAGATTAGAAGAAATGACTGGGCTTGCTGCTGTTAAAAATACGATTCGGCGACGGATGCAAGTGTTGGAAATTGAGCGAGAAAGGCTGCAACAAGGTATTAGCAGTGAACCGATTCGGCTGCACGTAATTTTTAAGGGTAATCCTGGTACTGGGAAAACTACTGTTGCTAGATTGATCGGGGAAATTTATCGCGATTTGGGATTGTTGAAGCGGGGACATTTGAAGGAGGTGGCTAGGCAAGATTTAGTCGCAGGATTTCTGGGACAAACTGCGATTCGGACTAATAAAGCTATTGATGAAGCGCTGGATGGAGTGTTATTTATTGATGAAGCTTATACCTTAACCCAAGGGGATGAGTTTGGGCAAGAAGCGGTGAATACGCTGTTAAAAAGGATGGAGGATGAAAAGCATCGGCTGGCGGTAATTGTCGCAGGATACCCCGATGAAATGGCGGAATTTGTGAAGTCTAATCCGGGCTTGCAGCGCCGCTTGATGGAAATTGTGTTTGAAGATTACAATCCGGCTGAGTTATTGGCGATTTTTAAACAACGGGTGGCGCGGGTGCGGTGTTCGATTACGCCGGATTTGGAGGTTGCTTTGATGAATTTGTTTGGTGAATTGTATCAAAGGCGCGATCGCACTTTTGGGAATGCGGGCTTGGTGGAAAATTTGTTTAATTTGATGGATGAGTTGCGAAGTCAGCGGGTGATTGAACAAAATTGCGATCGGCTTTTGGAACCTTTTCAAGTTGCGGATTTACCTGCTGAATACCGACAAGAATCGAGAAAAGATGAGGCGATTTTACAGGAATTGTTGCAGGAATTAGACAGGAAAATTGGTTTGCATTCTGTTAAAAAAACAATTCGAGAAATTGTCAATAGTCAAATTGCTAATCAACGGCTGCGGGAAGCTGGGATGTTAACTAAAAATATTATCGAAAGGCGGCATATGCTGTTTACGGGGAATCCTGGTACGGGGAAAACTACTGTGGCGCGATTAATAGGACGGATTTTCAAGGCGTTGGGGTTATTACAGAAAGGGCAATTTGTGGAGGTAAATAGAGAGAAGTTAGTAGCTGGATATCAAGGACAAACAGCATTGAAAACTGCGGCAGCGATTGAATCTGCTTTAGATGGAATACTGCTTATTGATGAAGCTTATGCCCTCAGTCGCGGGGGGGCTGGCGATGATTTTGGGAAGGAAGCCATTGATACTATAGTACCGATGATGGAGAATCAGCGCGATCGCTTAATAGTAATTCTAGCTGGATATTCCCGCGAGATGAAACAGTTTATGGATGCCAATTCTGGGATGGCCGATCGGATTGCGTACAAAATCGAGTTTCCCGATTATAATGGTGAAGAATTGCACCAAATTTTCCTCAGTATGTGTCAGGGGGATGGGTGGATTTGTCCTACCAATTTATTGCCACATCTTCAAGAAATTTTTATCTCTATGTACCAAAATCGGGGGCGCAACTTTGGGAATGGACGCAGTGTAGAGAATTTTTATGAAAAAATGGTGAATCGCCTCAAAAGTCGGATGGTGTTGTATAATTTGACTGGAGAGGCGATGAGAACCTTTGCGTTAGCAGATATACCAGATTGGGAGGATTAAGCGATGGTGTTTACAGCCCTAGAACTGGCAAAACTGATGCCAGATGCCAGTAAAATTGAAAGTGATGAACCAGAAATGGAAAGTTCTTTACATTATGTACAATTATCTTTATTAGTTGCCTGTTTAGAATGGTTGTGGCGCGATAAAAATGACTTTTTTATTGGAGCTAACCTCACAGTTTATTACAGCGAGCAACAATTGCGGAATCGGGATTTTCGCGGCCCGGATTTTTTCTTAATCAGGAATACGCAAAAACGTCCGCGTCGGTCTTGGGTGGTTTGGCAAGAAGATGGTAAGTACCCTGATATAATTATAGAATTACTCTCTGAATCCACCGCCAAAGTTGACCGAAACGAGAAAAAAATCTTGTATCAAAATCGGTTTAGAACTCCCGAATATTTTTGGTTCGATCCTGAAGATTTGGAATTTGCTGGTTTTCGTTTAATCGGTCAAGAGTATCAAGCCATTGTTGCCAATGAATCTGGTAGATTGTGGAGTGATATACTAGAATTATATCTGGGAATTTATGAGGGGAAATTGCGCTATTTTACCCTGGATGGGCAGTTAGTTCCCACACCGGAAGAAGCGGCATTGCAAGCACAACAACGTGCAGAGCGATTAGCTGACCAGTTGCGGGCCTTGGGAATTGAACCGGAATAGTTATTGTTATTTGTTGAATACTCAAGAAACCGGGGTTTTTACCGATATTAAAGGCTATGGTGCAATGTTTTCGTAAAAAAACTCGGTTTCTGCCGACGGGACTATAAAAGCGAGTTTTCAGCTAATTAAACTACTAACTATGTCAAGTTACAAAATCGGTCTGGACTTCGGTACAACAAACTCGATCATCTCCTATCTCACCCCCAACGGTGAACTGGAAGCATTTCCGTATCCACCACCAAACGGAGAGAAATACGTCCCTTCTTTCATCGCCTATCATCCAGATGGTTACACCGAAATTGGCACTCCCGCCCGTACCGCCGCCGCCCACGATTCCTCTGTGGAAACCTACGGCAATTTCAAAATGCGATTACCGCTAAAGGAGTCTGAATTTGG
>DMYK01000391.1 GCA_003483675.1 Microcoleaceae cyanobacterium UBA11344 | reverse complement strand
GTTTATGATTGCTGTATTTGGTTATCAATGTTCGTAGCGGTTGTTTGTTCCGCCATGTAATAAACATAAAGCATATTCTAAGGTTTGTAAAGTATTCTAACAACAGATTAACTGATGTTTGAGATAAGCAAATTTTATGTAAGCCTAGAATGCTTGCTGTATGGGGATTATAAAAGCAAAATGGGAAATTTGTTAGCGATCGCCCAGTCAAAGAATACTCATAATCTAGTTGCACAACGAGATTCTGGACTACAGCCAAGGTTAAGATAAGTAACAGGTGGCGATCGCCAACCGCAAAACTAGAAATTATATAAATACGTTGTTTTTTGCATAAGTCCGATCGCATAAAGTCCCAACAAATGTCCCGCACCGTCAGCTACAGCCCCGCTTATACCGTAGTTCCCACTTACGAGTGTTTTAACCGCTGCACCTATTGCAACTTTCGGGCTGAGCCGCTGGAAAGTCCTTGGCTGACGTTACCAGAAGCCCAAAAACGGCTCCAGCTAGTGCAAACTCAAGGTGTGATTGAAATTCTCATCCTCAGTGGCGAGGTACATCCCCAAAGTCAACGGCGTAAAGCCTGGTTTCAGCGGATTTATGAGCTCTGCGAACTCGCACTTACTTTAGGATTTTTGCCCCATACTAATGTAGGCCCGCTCAGTTTTGAGGAGATGACCGAGTTAAAACAGGTGAATGTCTCAATGGGGCTGATGTTGGAACAGTTGACACCGACTTTGCTAAAAACCGTTCACAAACACGCACCGAGTAAAGTGCCGGCGCTGCGNNCAACAGTTAGAATGGGCTGGGGAATTAAAGATGCCGTTTACAACTGGTTTGCTGCTGGGAATCGGGGAAAGTGAGGCAGATTGGGTGGAGACATTAGAGGCGATCGCCCGGATTCATTCCTGCTACAATCATATTCAAGAAGTTATCCTTCAACCTCACAGTCCGGGAAATAAACAAAGTTGGGATGGTGAAGTTTTTGATGTTACAAAAATGCCGGAATTAATTGCGATCGCCCGCAGTATTTTACCTGATCAAATCGCCCTCCAAATTCCGCCAAATTTAGTTACACAGCCAGAAATATTACTTGCTTGTTTAGCCGCAGGTGCTAGAGATTTAGGAGGAATTGGGCCACTGGATGAAGTTAATCCCGATTATCCTCACCTCCAACACCAAACTTTAACAGAAATTTTAGCAGCAGCGGGTTGGCAACTCGTAAAGCGTTTGCCTGTTTATCCTCAGTACGATAATTGGCTGCCACAGACATTACAAACCGCTGTCAAACACTGGAGAGTTAGTCATTCTTAAAAGTAAAATGCTTTCATGTTAGATACCCGACTTCTTTAAGAAGTCGGGTATCTGGGGATTCTGTTTTTTTAACCGTTGCTCACTTATACGGTGTTTAGGATTGTGGAACCCACACAGAAACGGAACCACCATTACACCTAAAATCTGCCCAACCTTCATCATTAGTTGTGATAGATTCTTTGATGTTTTCGGTAATGTCAATATAGGTGCGATTCGGTTGTCCGACTTCCATAAACTTGCTGCCCTCACCCCCGTTACTGAGTACCACAGCCATGCCGCCTGGATGTTCTTCATCTCCGATTCGTGTCCAGCCAATTGTATTGGCGTGGTCAAAGTAATCGTATTGATTGCCGTAGGAATAAGTTTGGCGGGCCAACAGGAATTTATCAATAATCCCCTGATGTTTGTCTAACCAAATCTCGTATTCGCTGCCATCTTTTCCTGTATCCTTATAATGACTGCCGTAATAATCGGGGGAAAAAATGCAGGGATATCCTTCACGCCGCAGCAGGATTAAAGCATAAGCAAGGGGTTTAAACCAAGACTCGACAACTGATTCTAGGGATTGTAAGGGTTGGGAATCATGGTTATCAACCAGGGTAACGGCGAGGGTTGGTTGCTGTTGAACAAGGGTGCCATCAAAAATTGTTCGCAAGTCATAGTTATTGCCGGATTTGCTTGCCGCGTGGAAATTGTAGTGAAGGGGTGCGTCAAATAAGGCGACTTTACCATCGGTAACAGTAATGAAGTGGTGCAATGCTTCGACTTCATAAGACCAATATTCACCGACGGCAAATAGGTCGCGTTTGGCATAGTTGCGAACGTGTTCTAACCATTCTTGGAAAAATTCTGCTGATACGTGTTTGACGGCATCGAAGCGAAAACCGTCAACATTTGTTGTATCGACATACCACTCACCCCAGTATTTTAATTCCCCGATGACTTCTGGGTTGTCCATATCTAAATCGCAACCCATGAGGTAGTCATAATTGCCTTTTTCTAAGTCTACTTCTCGATCGAATTCTTTGCCTTTGAGCAAGTAAATGGCATTGGCACTTGTGTTGTAAACGTTGTAATCAATGGCATCAAAATGCCACCAATGCCACTCCATACTGGAATAGGTTTTGCCGCGCCCTGGGAAGGTAAAATGCGTCCAAGCTTTAATTTTTTGATATTCGCCTACTGTGGCATTGCGGTCATCGGGATTGAAGGGTGTGGCTTCGGCTTCTTCTTCGGCATCAGCACCTAATTTGTGGTTGAAGACAACATCGGCATAAATCTTAATTCCACAATCTTGTGCAGCTTTAATCGCCCGCAAATACTCATCTTTTGTCCCGTATTTCGTCCGTACCGACCCTTTTTGATCGAACTCGCCTAAATCGAATAAGTCGTAGACGCCGTAACCCACATCCATACCACCGCTCGTTCCTTTATATGCGGGTGGCAACCACAGGGATGTAACGCCTATTTTGGCTAAATCTTTTGCAGATTCTGCTAGCTGATTCCAGAGGTTGCCGTCAGCGGGGGTGTACCAGTGGAAATATTGCATCATCACGCCATTGACTTCAGACATAATTGAGTTTCTCCTGTTTTGTCAAGTTGCGATCGATATTTGTTTCTGTTACTAATTAGTATAGCTATGCCTGCAATCTATGGTCAATAGATATCATAAAATATTTGGTTAACTTAAATTATCTATCTGTTGATAGATTGACAA
>DMYK01000283.1:270-3867 GCA_003483675.1 Microcoleaceae cyanobacterium UBA11344 | reverse complement strand
GTAAAATCAAGTCCGTGGAATTCCTGATAGCACTGTTCCACAAAAGCTAGATAGCGCTGTTCAAAGACTTCTGGGGCAAACTGGGCGCTGTGGGCGCGCCCCATTTCTGGCTGAAATTTCCCTGACAACTGCTCAAATGCCTCCACAGTTTCCACTAATGCTGCTTCGGTTTGGTCAGCAAAAAATAAACCAGTCCCTGTCTTTGGGTGTTGGCGAATGTCAAGCACTGTTTCCAAGGCTCCGCCTCCTGCATAGGCAATTACCGGTGTTCCGCAAGCTTGAGCTTCTACCAAAGCTATGCCAAAATCTTCGCAAGCTGCATACACAAAAGCTTTTGCCTCTGCCATGTACTTTTCTACTACCTCTGTTGGCTGGTGGCCGAGGATTTGCACGTTGGGTTTTGCTATTTGCCGAATCATGTCTAACTCTGGCCCGGTACCGATGACAACTAGAGAACGCCCTAATTTATTGAATGCTTTGACGATTAAAGAGATTTTTTTGTAACTTACCAACCGGCAAACAGTCACGTAAAAATCTTGTTTCTGTGCCCTACAGGAAAATCGAGCGATATCTACCGGCGGATAAATCACCTCGGCCCGCCGTCGATAACACCGCCAAATCCGGCGCGCTGTGTGTTGGGAGTTGGCGATGAAATAATCGACGCGGTTGGCGGAAATTACGTCCCATTGGCGCAGTCGGTGCAGTAAATATCGCGTCAGCACCCCTGGGATGCCCCGTCCGGCTTTGCTACTGTGCAAATAGTCAAAAGTCATGTCCCAGGCGTAACGCATGGGTGTGTGGCAGTAACAGACGTGTAGTTGCCCTGGACTGCTGAGGATGCCTTTGGCGACGGCGTGGGATGATGAGAGGATGATGTCATATTCGCGTAAATCTAGTTGTTCGATCGCGATCGGCAGAAAAGGCAAATATTTTTGAACACCGCTGCGGGCCAAGGGAAAGTGCTGCAAAAATGTTGTGCCAATCTGTCGTTTGAAAAGATAGCTTTCGGGATTGACTGATTCAAAGTCGATGAGGGCATAGATATCAGCGTCTATGTATTTGAGGATTTCCTGCACTACCAATTCTGAACCGCCAGTGGCTAAGGGCGTTAACCATTCGTGAACAAGGGCGTATTTGAGTTTTTCTACAGCAGATTTCACTCTTCTCTCCACACCAGTAACAATTTTGAGCTTTGGATTGAGGCTAGCAAAAAAAACAATCCCTCTTGTCTGTAGCCGATCGAACTATTTGTTTGCGCCAGTTCTGTCAAGATCAATTTTACTCTGATGGGTTGCCCGATCGACTTACTGAAAATGACAGTACAAAGCTGTTGTGAAATCATAGACAGCCAGACATAAGAGTGCTGGATGAATGAAATTGTTGACAAGAACTACTTTAGGCTAAATACTGAAGGGGATTTTCGATCGCCCGGAGCACAGATTTAGGCGATCGGCTCAATGTGGTGTGAGATAAAAATATGTCCAGAATTTTGTGGAAAGGGTTCTTAGTCAGTCCCGCTGTATTGGCAGCAAGTTTGCTAGTTTCTTCTGTTGCCCTAGCAGCAGAGCCACCTGTCGAAATTTCTCTGGTCACTGAAGCCAGTAAATTGCAATTAGCAGATTCTGTAACTGAGGCAGTAAAGCCTGAACCCGAAGCGGTAAAGGCAGATACAGTGTCACTAGCTAGCAATTCGAGTGTTGAGACTATTGAGACTATTGAGAATCAACAAGGGGCGATCGCTCCGGGCGACCCGGTTGCAGAACAGGCAAAAGAACCGTCCAACACAGTTGCAGCAGCAGATTTAGCCGAAACGCCACCCTCGGCAACTAATTTAACGGCAGCCCAAACCGCCCCAGAAGCAGATTTAGCAGCAACGCCACCCGCCGCCGCACCCAGTACCGCAGTTGTACCAGCTAATTTAAGTGCAGAAAAACCAGCAGCACAACCAGAGCAGATTTCCCAATCAACTCCTCTGACTGTCGAATCTCAATCACAGTCAAACTCTTTAGAGCAAATTAATCAGTACAGCGCCGAAGGTAGCGACGAAAGTGCTGCGGGCCAAGTAACCTCGGTTTCGCAACTGTCTGACGTGCGACCAACCGATTGGGCGTTCCAAGCTTTGCAATCCCTAGTAGAGCGCTATGGCTGTATAGCTGGCTATCCTGACGGTACTTTCCGCGGCAACCGGGCGATGACTCGCTACGAGTTTGCGGCGGGTTTAAATGCGTGTTTGGATAAAGTGACAGAGCTAATTAAAGGCGGTACAGGAAATCTGGCAACTAAAGAAGATTTAGCTTCTATCCAAAAATTGCAAGAAGAATTTGCCGCCGAATTGGCAACTTTGCGCGGCCGCGTAGACGCTTTGGAAGCGCGCACGGCTGAATTAGAAGCAAATCAGTTTTCGACTACTACTAAACTCAATGGCGAAGTGATATTCGCTTTGACAGGCATCGCCGGTGGAGATAATGCTAATGGTCACGCAGCCGATAAAACGACGGCTTTTGGCAGCAGGGTTCGTCTCAATTTCGACACGAGTTTCTCTGGCAAAGATTTGCTGAGAACTCGATTGCAAGTTTTAAATTTGGGTGCGTTTTCTACTAATAATACGAACACTGCTGAAGGGGAATTGCGGTTTAATGCTGGGCCTTTTGGAACAGCTAGCAATACTGTAGCTCTAGATGCGCTGCTTTATCAATTCCCGATCGGCAAAAGCACGACTGTAATTCTCGAAGCTAATGCCGGTGCTGCTGACGATTTCACCAATACTGTCAACCCATACTTTGACGGAGATGGCGGCAGCGGTGCTCTTTCTAACTTCGGTACTCGCAACCCGATTTACTATTTGACTGGCGGTTCTGGTATCGCCCTCAGACACCAGTTTGGGGAAAAAATCGAACTGAGTTTGGGATATTTGGCCAGCAATGCTGCGAACCCGACGCGGGGAAATGGTTTGTTTAATGGCCCTTACGGCGGTTTGGCTCAGTTGACTTTTAAACCGAGCGAGCAGCATCGCTTTAGGTTTAACTTACGTTAATTCCTACAACTTCGTCACTGGTACGGGCAGTAATGCTTCTAATTTCCCTCGTCTCGGTTCTTTCGGATTCGTTGGTAGTAGCGATCTGCCGGTTTCTAGCAATTCTTACGGCGCGGAGGCTTCGTGGCGATTGAACCGTGGATTTGCGATCGGCGGTTGGGCTGGTTACACCAATCAGCGCATTTTATCCAACTTGGCAACTTCTACCGGTTCTGTCCAGCGGGGAGACCAGAAAATCTGGAACTGGGCTGTTACTTTGGCTTTTCCAGATTTGTTGAAAGAGGGAAATGTGGCGGGGATTCTGGTAGGTATGGAACCGAGGGTGACAAGTTCTACTAATTCGACTTTACCGAAAGATAAGGATACTTCGCTGCACGTTGAAGGTTTTTATCAATTTAAGTTGAGTGACAATATTTCGGTCACTCCTGGTTTAATTTGGCTGACTGCTCCCGATCACAATAACAAGAATTCCGATTTGGTGATTGGCGTGGTTAGGACGACTTTTACTTTCTAGGTTGGCTGGGCTGATGATAGCCTTTCGTCTCCTTCTTCACTTGTAGGGT
>DMYK01000283.1:0-242 GCA_003483675.1 Microcoleaceae cyanobacterium UBA11344 | reverse complement strand
CGCCGAGGCGCACCTTACTAATTGCCTGTAATTACAAACCCGATCGAATTGGGCTATAGTGAAAAACACAAACAAGATCAAAATTAGCTGCGATCGACAATGATCAAATTTTTAGGATTACTTGTGTTGGGGATGATCTTGGCGATCGCCTCTGTAGCTGTGGCTGCTCAACCTTTGTTTGTGGCTTATCCTCCCGCTAACCACCAAACGACAGCCTCGCGCATCTTTTTAATCGGCACAGC
>DMYK01000627.1:6016-6335 GCA_003483675.1 Microcoleaceae cyanobacterium UBA11344 | reverse complement strand
TTGACTTTGTAGGTGTGGATTTGGGAGTTAAACAGTTGGCTACCCTGTCGAGTGGCTTGGTAATTGCCAATCCCCAAGCTTTGAGGAAAGCGCGCCAAAAACTAGCACGCTTGCAGCGCCAGTTGCAGCGCAAACTTCATGGTAGCCAACGATATCAGCGACAAAAGTTGAGGTTAGCAGCGGCTCATCAACGAGTGAAAAACATCAGACTTGATGCGACTCATAAAGCTACAACTTATATATGCAAAAACCACGCTGTTGTAGCGATTGAGGACTTAAATGTATCAGGAATGATGGCTAACCATAAACTGGCGGGTGC
>DMYK01000627.1:1422-5973 GCA_003483675.1 Microcoleaceae cyanobacterium UBA11344 | reverse complement strand
GTAGTTTTAGTATCACGCTGGTATCCATCAACTCAGTTATGTTCTAACTGCGGTCAACAACAGCCCATGTCTCTGAATGCTAGGGTTTATGAGTGTTCTGCTTGTGGATTTGTGGCCGATCGAGATTTCAATGCTGCTGTGAATTTAGCACAATATGCTCGGGGGGCTAAACCGAGTCTGGACACAGAGGGTTAATTGCGCCGTCGCTCCCCGAGGAAGTGTCAACTAATGTCCTGAAAAGTCAGGGTTTTAGATAGCAGATATCCATGATTTTTCAGAGAAACCGGGTTTTTTGAGTAAGTCCTAATTCATCCAGATGGGCGCATTTATTTGACTGGTAACTGCGATTGCTTTTTCTAATGTTTATTCCCAAACTTTTGTTTTGTGAGGTAATTAATGACCGCTAAACTGTTGCCAACAACTCCGACTCGATATCCGTTGGATTGGACTGCGGTCTGCTTTTTCACGACTATTCATGCCCTCGCGCTCTTAGCCCCCTGGTTCTTCTCCTGGTCAGCCGTGGGTATGACCCTCTTTTTGCACTGGTTATTTGGCAGCATTGGCATTTGTTTAGGCTATCACCGCCTATTGAGCCATCGCAGTTTTCAGGTTCCTAAATGGCTGGAATATACGATCGCCCTGATCGGTACCTTTGCTCTACAAGGAGGACCTATTTTCTGGGTGGCGGGTCATCGGCTACACCACGCCCATACCGAGGATATCGATCGAGATCCCTACTCTGCCCGTCGGGGGTTCTGGTGGAGCCATATGCTGTGGATTTTCTACCCCCATTCAGAATTCTTCGACTTTGAACAGTACCAGCGGTTTGCCCCTGACCTGACACGCGATCCATTTTATTGCTGGCTGAATCGCAACTTTTTGCTGCTGCAAATCCCCTTGGGGCTGCTGCTGTATGCACTGGGGGGATGGTCGTTTGTGATCTGGGGTATGTTTGTCCGATCTGTTTTACTCTGGCATAGCACCTGGTTTATTAACTCGGTCACTCACCTGTGGGGATACCGTACCTTTGACACAAACGACAACTCCCGCAATCTTTGGTGGGCAGCCATTCTCACCTATGGCGAAGGTTGGCACAATAACCACCACGCCCATCCTAACGTTGCCAAAGCAGGCTGGCGCTGGTGGGAGTACGATCCGACCTGGTGGGCAATTTGGCTGTTAAAAAAATTGGGTATCGCCCGAAAAGTGGTGATGCCACCAACTCAAAATGCTACACCTTCATAAAATTGGAGATCGACCTGAAGCGATGTCTACTGCCACTAAACCCTTCACTTCTGTTTACGGTGCTGTGCAATCCTGGCGCTTTGGGCGATCGCTCTGGTTCTGATTACTCATTGAGAATTACGAATTACGAATTGAGAATTACGAATTACTCATTCAAAACTCGTAATTCGTAATTTGTAATTCCTAATTATTTCCCCAATTAATTCTGATTGAATGGTGAGATTTGAGGGTGGGTTCTAGGGGTGAAAAGATATCTGTTGAGCGGTAGAAATAAGATTTATCATCTCTATAATACTGTATCCATGACAAGGATTATATCGCTCAGGAGCCTGGTGCGATGAAAGTCGCCACGGTTTTGAATGAGAGGTGGTGGGGGACACCCAGCCCTAGACTTTCTAACAGGAATAACCCTCTACGCTAAGAAGTGTTTTGTTAAGGAGCAACCCCTGATTTATCTCGGATCGGCATGACTTTAGCCTGGGTAAACAAGCGGCAAAATACAGAGCGTAACAACATTGAATTTGATGGACTCGGAAAGCATTTTTCAAGCAAGTAAGCGCAGCAATACCTCTCGTAGATGTTGTTTTGAGCGTAAGGAGGCACCTTGACAAGGCCTTTGAAGCTCAGATTCTGGTCTCTTCAAGAATCTCAGTCAAAGAGCTGAGAGTGTCAAGATTGTTGCCCAAGTCTGCGTAAAAAGGTCAGGCGAGGCATGAGAATCTCCCCCGGTGTCAACTAGCTATTAGGGATTAGCCAGAGAGGAATATTGCCACTGCCAGCAGAGAAGTTGGCAGCGTGATCCCTCAAGGGCAAGAGTTGCTACCAGCTCAGAACCTGGGATTAATTCAAAGAGAGACCACCTGGATACTTCTTGGGGGTTTTCTTGAAAATTTAACAGCGCTGCTGGTTCTCCCGGAGCCAGGGTGACATCAAACCTATCCAGGGGAATAGAAAGTCCTTTCCCGACTGCTTTGATATAGGCTTCTTTGCGAGTCCAGCAGGTGAAAAAAGCCTTGTGTTGGAGATGTAGGGGGAGCGATCGCAGTACAGCATTCTCTAAGGGTGAAAAAAAACTTTCAGCAATCTGCTGGCAAGGAAAATCGGTGCGTATGCTTTCAAGATCGATGCCAATATTTCGATTTTTGGTAATAGCAATTAAAGCAAGTCCGTGAGAGTGAGACAAATTGAAACGAAGCGTATCTCCACCTTGTTCTGCAATTAAAGAAGGTTTTCCGTAGGGGTTGTAGCCAAAGCGCAGAGTGCTGGGATCTAGGTCCAGATAGCGGCTCAGAATTGCTCTCAGCGCACCGCGACTAACAATAGATTGAGATCGGTCTTTTTGAAAGTAAAAACGCTCCGCCTTTGTCCGTTCGTCGGTAGAGAGAGTCTGTTGTAAACTTTGCAAGCAAGATACTGTTTGAGCCAAAAAGACGCGCCAAACATGAATTTCGTTGCTCTCCAATTTCAGGTCTTTCGGTGGAGAATTCCACGAATTAAGAGGATCAATCATATATATTACTTACGCAACTGTCACAAGCGCTCCTGTTAATTGCTTGAGTTATCTCTAAAATTCCTCGCTCTGACAAATTTGTTTTGTAGCGATCGCGCTTCACCATGCTGTTGGGTAAGTTCCGAATATTGAGAGACAGGCTTGAGTGACCGATCGAACGATCATGCACAAGCGAGAAGGGACTGTTGCAGTGTCCACAGTTATTTTGTCATATTTGTGCGATCGTTCTGGAATCCTTTGTTAAACAAAAGCGTAGTGAGTTCTTTGCTCCGCAAAGAATCGAATCTATTCGATTTCTGCTTGTGTTAAGATTTTTGCTTGTCCCTGTCCTTCTATTTTCATTTCTGGTACGATCCTCTTCGAGGGCTGCGCTAACGACCCAACACCTGAAAGTTTGCCGCATTTACAGGATTACTGCATCTGTCTGTGGAATTTCTTAACGTGACGGTTGAGCGTCGCAGCCCAGAATCCGCTCTCCTGCGCGGGGTGGAAGTGTCAAAAATCTCAACGGTTTTGAAGAGATCTTTTTGTTGTTTAATGGAGACAATCCTATGGCTACTCAAGATAAATGTTGCTCAATTGTGCCATATTTCAAAATTGCGAGTGGGAAAACTGAAGAGTTTAAAGAAATATGCGATCGATTTATTGAGCAGACAAAAACCGAGAGTAAATGTCTGTACTATGGATTCAGCTTTTGCGAAGATATTGCTCATTGTCGCGAAGGTTATGAAGATGCAGAAGGGGTATTGATTCATCTAGAAAATGTGGGCAGTATTTTAGAAGAAGCCCTCAAAATTTCAGAACTAATTCAATTAGAAATTCATGGATGCGAAGCAGAAATATCAAAACTGCGAGTACCTTTGGCTTCTTTAAATCCCAAATTTTTTGTACTCGAATATGGATTTCGTAATGAAAAACCCTAAGGTTTTACTTACAAAATTCTGATAACTACGGTTGCAAGACGTTAGCTGGAAACTGACCTGTCACATTACCAGCGGGAGCATAATGGCAGACCACATAGAAGGCTTTATATTGTGTACCGTTAAGGGTTTTGGTGCCCTGTGCTGTACCGCAGCCTAATTGCGTACTACTCTTCCACACCACCTGAGTGAAATGACCGGTACTGGCAGTAAACCCTGGATTGGCATAGCTATATTGTGCCACTTCGCCATACCAGGAGTTTACCGCGCTGTTGGCAAGGGTGTCTGTGGCTATAGAGGTCGCCGTTGTGTAGGAAACGTAAAGGTTCTCTCCAGCACCGTTGCGTTGGCTGGAGGAACTATGTGCCAACACTCCTGTAGTCGCTATCTGCTTCGCCCAAGATTCAGCGGTGCTGTTCAGGGAGTCACTGATGGTCATCGCAGCACTATGATGGGTGGTTCGATAGGTGTTGTGCTTGGACAGGGCTGTATTACGCAAGGTTGCCTGGTCAATGGATGTCTGCCCCCATGCAGAACCCCTGCTCAGCGTTCCCAATGACATAATGCTGATCAGTCCTGTAACAGTCAAGCCAATAAATTGCTGCCGATTCATAAATACCTTCTGAAATTTTCTTAACTTACCTCTTTATAAGACAAAACACTGATTTTTGTCAAATCCGAAACAGAGGCGATCGCACTTCTGTTTTTAGAAATCCTTAACAAACTCAGCAAGAGAGCGATCCGGTTCGAGGGCTGCGCTAACACATCTCCTGAAACCTGCACAGAAACTGTGCGGAAAGAGGTGACTCATTCGACAGTAATTGTCACCTTGGTTAAGCTATAAGCTCCACCAGGCAGAGGTTCTGCTGGCCAGTC
>DMYK01000627.1:1101-1392 GCA_003483675.1 Microcoleaceae cyanobacterium UBA11344 | reverse complement strand
TATTTGCTGAAACAATATGAATCCGATGAATGCCTCGACCATTTTTTATCCAATACTTATATAACCAAACATCTTCTTTAATCGGTGTGCCGCATATACGATCCTCTAAGTTGCATTTAGGATACCAATCCTTTGACCCTGCTGGATTATTAACTATCCATAAATATTCGTCTTTTTTCGGTCTTAAAAATGCCACTTTTAAATCAATTTCACCTTGTTGATTATCAAAAAAACTGTTGTCTTTTGGCTCAATTATTTGAACTCTATCTGTAGATGTAGATGTAGGTGTAG
>DMYK01000627.1:0-1089 GCA_003483675.1 Microcoleaceae cyanobacterium UBA11344 | reverse complement strand
TGTAGGTGCTGGTGGTTTGATATTTAATAAAAAAATCCCTATAGGTAAAAATATAACTCCTACAACTACAGTTTTCCATCCTGATTTAATATGAATCCATTTTTCTAGTTCAATGATCTCAGAGCCACCTAATATTAGTACCAAGCCACCAAGTGTCAAAATAAAACCAAAAATCAAAGGTATGGGAGTTTCTATTAACCACTCCCAAAACGTAGCTTCTGCTAAAATAAACATCTTATTTTTCCTCCTTAACTACTAACAATTCATTACCTAATTGTCAATCACCTTAACAGTATTTTGCAGATGTTCTCCTGCTTCAAAAGGTGCGATGGTAGCACCTGTTGGTGTTCCCAACAGAGACGATTTAGCAACCTAACGGCTAGCATCACCTGCGGCAGACAATAGCAGAACAAAGCCAAAGATTGCTAATCAGTCCGGTGTATACGTTGGTGAAATCGCGGCAACCACGATCGCATCTCCAACAACCACAGGATTGGACTATCACGATCGTCGCTCATTAAGATTTTGCCTTTCAGGTATTACCTGACTGTGGCTTCAGCCGATGCGTAAAAGGCTGCGATCGCCAAACATAGAGCTAGGATAAACCGCTTCTAAAAACCTACATAAATCTGTAAATCAAACGGGGCGGTTTATGTTTTGCCTAGCTCAAGTGCTGTCAGATTCCTGATTGCTTTCTTTGGTCTAATCTTCCCAGTTAGAGACTGCAAATCGGGCAGAGGAATTGAAATATTTGGTTTTTTGATGATTAGTTTGTGCCAAATGTTTCTGTGGTTTTCACACCAAGTAAGCTGGATTCTCCCCACACTAATCAAGCGCATTCCCAGTAGATCACGATGGTTGCAGAAAAGCTAATCTCTGAATTAAGAAAGAATTCTATAAATTTGGGCTACTGCTGAACTTTGTGAAACATCCCCAACATGATTTCGTCTATCGAATCGCACAAGCGGAGGAAATAAGCCCCTCTTTTAATAGACAGTCATGTTCGCAGTCATAGTGCATTTCTCCCTACTCTCCCGGTGGAAAATCAGCCAGTTGCTTGGCATCCGCGATCGTGATTTGAGGCTTCCC
>DMYK01000374.1 GCA_003483675.1 Microcoleaceae cyanobacterium UBA11344 | reverse complement strand
TAACAATTTTTGCTTTTATGTTAACTTATAGATATGTTAACTTATAGATATGATAGGAAACTATTATGATATGAAACTATGACAATAATTGAAAAAATACGTGCCAAAATTGTACAAAATGATTTTGAGTTTTCACAACACGCAGTAAACCAAAGCATAGTTCGCGGTATCAGCGTACAAGAACTCCGGGAAGCAATAATGGCTGGTGAAGTTATCGAAGATTATCCCAAGGACAAATATGGCCCAAGCTGTTTGATTTTCGGCTTCACCATTGCCAATAGACCTTTGCACGTTCAGTGCAGTTATCCATCTCGTCCTTTGGTAAAAATCATTACTTTATACGAACCAGATAGGAAAATTTGGATGGATTTTAAGTTGAGGATAAATCAAAATGAACAATGACATTTGGCAAGAAACAATGGTGGAACAAAAGGTAACTTACACGCTTGAAATCAATGGTAAGTTTATTATTATTGAAAATGTTCCTGCTAGAGTGTGTTTGGAAACGGGAGAGCGATTTTTTTCGCCTGAAACTGTGGAACGGTTACAGAAGATGATTTGGGAAGATAGAAAGCCTACTAGGGTGATTGAAACACCTGTTTTTGAGTTTGCTTAGCGGTTGGTTTAAGTTGAGTTAAAGTTGATTGGAATTAACGCTTAATGTGTAAGTACCTTTGCTGGTCCGATCGCCTCCTTTAACAACTATTTTATAAGTGCCGTCATTGGGCAATTTTACAGTCAGTTCTGACTCTCGGCGATTCTGGGAATTGCCTGTTTTTTCGGCAATCTTTTTGCCATTTGCATCAATTAGTGTTAGATAATGGTCATATCCCCTGCTTTTGAGGTAAATTGTGACAGATTGACCTGCAAGTCCTTGGAATGTGTATTCGCGGGATTCGCCTTCTTTTAAGGTTTCTCGACGCTGGAGTAGGGAAAGGGATGTGAGTTTTGGGCGATCGACATTGCTCAAATCTAAGCCATAATTTGTCACGGGTGTTTCAAAACCATTTCCTTCTCTGACTGCGATTATAAAGGCAGTTTTGTTGTTGGTATCTCGGAGTATTTTGTCAATAAATTGCCCTTGTATTTGTTTTTCTGTGAGAGGTTTAGGTTGGTTAAAATTTGGTTTTGAGATACAGAAAAGCACGGCTCCATCTTGATAGCGGGCTGCGTAAAACCAGTATTTTTGACCGTTAGCTGTAAACTCAGAGTTGTTAAACAGAGTAAATCTTTCTATTTCTGGTAGTTGCTGGTTTAGGCGGCAGTTTTTATCTATGTATCTTGGGCTGGGCTGAGCGAAAACTGCTGGGATGCTGGCGGCTAGGATTGCGGTTAGGATGGTGATGATTATGGGCGATCGCATTTTCATGAATTTTTCTGGTTTTTTGATTGTATTTTAACCGCAGATGCACGCAAATTAACGCGGATGTCCGAAAATTAAATTTTGTGTAGGCGGATTACCCATCCTTTAGGGAGCTGGAGCTTATTTTGAATATCTCGGAGAATTGGTTTAAACATAGGTGCGGGTTCAGCATTTGCAGTTTGGGGTTTTGTCAGACAGTAAGCTCCAAATACCGTACAAATGCCTAAACTAATTGTAATGGTGATTGGCGATCGCGCTTTCATAAGTAATCTCCTTATTTTCATTATTTCTCATCTACAAGCTTAGAACGCCAGCTTATTAACTATTGAAATAGCAATTTTAATTGCGAAGTTTATCAGCATCTTCTAAGGTAATAGTAGCTTTTTCGCCTGCTGCTGTAGCATAATAAAGGTCTGCCCCTCTTGCAAATGTATTTAACTTACTGCCAGTTATTCTAGTAGCTTTTACAAATGTACCAAGCCCGGGTAGGATAAATTTATCAAGGGCCGTCTCCAAACCAAGGTTGCCTACATCTTTATATACATCTAGGAAAGCTCCTATAAATGGGTTTTTAGATGGATCGCTTTCCCCTGAGACTGAAAACTCAATTAATTGTTTGAATACTTCAGCAGCTTTATTAGGATCGACCAAATCCATTGTGAACATAGCTTGACTATTAGGTTCACTCTTGAAGAAGTTGATAGTGGTTTTGGATGTCCGGGAAAAATATGCTTCTTCGGCAAATCTTTTGACAAATTGCTTCACTGTCTCGTCTTTAGCAAACCCTGGATCTCCTTGAGCGAGCAATACTAACTCAAGGGATAACATAGCAGCATTATACCTAAATGCTTCGTTACTTGACTTGGTTATTTTTAAATATCCCCCAGGAGGAATAATGAGGCTATTCTTATTCTTATCCGAAAACTCTTGCTCGTTTAAATTTTTTCTGGCATCTGTCAAAGAATATTGATTAAACAAGGAGACAGGAAACCTTGTAAACATATCAATACCGGAATCAATCAATCCTGTGGGAGGTTTATTACCCTCAATGATTTTAATCTTCACTAGCTGCTTCTTGGAATTATATATCTGGACTAAAGCTTCAGCAGAACCTTGATTGAATACTTTCATTTCAACTTTGATGGAACGATCTGCTTGTCTCTCCCATGTGATGCTATTGAATATAAGTCGAGAATCTGCTTCTTTGCTCCTACAAGAAGCCGGAGATTCTTGTCCTAAAAAATTTCTGGTTTTACCACTACACACAATATTATTATAAACTATTGTGTCATCGCCATTGATCTGGGTTTGCCTCTGTGGATTCTGTTGATTTGAAGAAGGCGATCGACCTGTGTTAGTCTGTTGGCTTGGAGAGGGCGATCGCTCTCCTGTAGCTTGCCTGACGTTGGGCAAACGCGCTGTAGTTGTAACTGGAGAATCGGGTGCTGAGAGAGTTGCAAGTTCTGTTCCGTTTTCAGCCACCACTTTTAAAATTAATGGAGACTGGCGTTCTACTCTTGGAAATTGAATAAATTGAACTCCTCTTTCTACAGGAGTAACTACTATAATATAGCGATTACCTTGCCATTCAATTCTTATTGATCTGTGCTGTAAAAGCCAAACCTCAGCTAATTGACCAGAGTTGATTTTTTGAATTGCTGCGGGCTTATGACATTCTATCCGATCCGCCCAAGCCGCATCTTTTATTAACGTCCAAAGCCCAGACATAAAGATAGGATCGTTAAGTGCAGCTGCTCCATAAAAAGTCAATAAGAATATGTTATCCGTCCAGAACCTTGAGTTTACCCCGTGACCACCATATCGGGGTGACTTTGTTCTTGCGATCTGTTCCGTCTCACTTGGGCGCACCCAGCTTTGAGATTCACCACAAATCTGAAAGGGTATTCTTCTTGTTGATTGAGCTTGAGTGTTGGTGGGATAGTTATTATCATGCAAGCCCTGAGTAGTCTGTCTCGACTGTGCAAATACTTCTAAAGAGCAAGTACACAAAATTGTTAAACTTATCGTCAAGCTAAAAAGCGATCGCGCTTTCATAATCTTTCCTCTCCTTTTTCGCAATTATCTCACAAAAGCAAATGATGAAATCACTAAGTTAAATACTTTCTCATCTACAGAACTAATTTTTGTCCCATAGGTAAAAGTAGAAACTGTAATTTTGTTTCGCTTATCAGGGGTAAGAAAATTAGCTTCCAAAGAAGTGCCAGCTTCACCTCTATCTGTAATTTTGTAATAAACGAAGGCTTTTTGCCCAGCAATAGTTGTTTCTCTAATATTTTCTAATCTCATATTTTGATATATTTCAGGAGTCAGACGAGTTTCAGGTGTTGCTGGTTGTACCCTCACTAACATAGGTAAAGTTTGATGACCGCAGCCAATTTGCCTATTTTTTTGACAGCATTCTAATAATTTAATATCAGCAGGATTATGCAAAATTATCGCCAGAGTATTATCTTGCCTTTTTTCACTTTGATAGTTAGTGGGAATATCAAATGAGAACCCAAATTTTTCCTCTCTAATTTTTCTGGTCTCTTTAGCTGGAGCAACGCTAGGGCCTCTTGGACATGGATTTTGTGATTGAGCTATTTTCAACTCACTGGGCATTCCTGCTGCTAGCAAGCTTTCAGTTTTCGTTGCCAATCCCATGCTGTGCTTTGATTCGACCAAACAGCCAACTCCTAAAATTACCAATGTTGCAACTGCGCTAAAAAATACTCTACCTTTTTTCATCATCTTTTTTGTCTCCTTTGTAGTTGAAATCGCAAACACAAATTACTTGCCAGATTACAAACAGCCTTCTATATACTCTACTTGAGGAAGTTGCCCCGACCTGAAATATTTAACACGCTTGTCAATCCCTGTCTGAAAAATTAAACGATAATTGCTATCCGCTACATCTCGCGGCACAAATGTCAAGTTATTTCCTCGACCGCTTAATGGGTTTTTCATAACTCTAATTTGCCCTGGATATAGAGAAAATATCTGCTCTTCAGTATCTCCAATTTTAGCTCCTTTAATTGTCGTAACCCGTTCGTTGCTAATATCAATTCTGACAATGCGACCCTTTGTTACCATAAAGTTAATTCCTTTCGGCTCCCCTTGCGGCTTAAAATAGGAACAAAAATTTTCATCGAGACCTGCATAGCCTTTCACTAACCTCACTCCAGCAGCTTGTGATGCTTCATCAACTGTCATCCCTACTCGGATCGGACCAATACCATTAAGCGCTAGTTTCGAGTTCTCTGTCAGTTGCGATTGAGCGTTGACTGATGTTACCCAAACTACAAAAATGACAATTGTGCCGATTAGTAATGTGAAAAATTTAGTTGAACTGTTTAAATTTAGCATCGATCGCTCTTGCTCCTTTATTTCTGTAAATATTTCAACACTCAGAACCCTCCACCTATCTCTCTGTCTCAACCCGCTACTTTTATGCAAAATATCGATTATTGTTACAAAGCTTTACAAACAATAACCAAGCCTGGTGTGCAATTGACCGACAGCGCGCGGAGTGTCAATCGCAAGGGTGCAGCAAGCTGACCGCCCGCCGAATTCTCGACCACTCCGACGCCAGGGACGTTTCTGAGGGGTGTATCCTGCGGTAGCCCAATTCGGGATGGCGGGTGTAGAATACGGCATCCGCTACTTTGTTGAGTACGGGGCTGGATAAAATTAGCCCGTTCCTAGCCTGACCGTCGTACTTGGAAATCAGCCAGTCGTAACTCAAACGCCTGGTACACTCCAATTCGTACACCAAGTTATCGCGCACTACTTTTTGAATGGCCGCCCACTCGTTAATGTACTGCGTTTCATTAGAACGAATTTTGCGGCTGTTCAGTTGTGGGTGCAGCCTATAGAAAATAAAGTCAGTCCATTCAGCGATCGCTTTTTCAGGCGCGTTGTTAGCTGCAATCGTTACCGAATCGACGACAGGATAATTGATTGGTTGTGCGATCGCCTTCACGGACAACAAAGGAATGGCGATTAATCCCAATATCAAATAGTTCATTGAATACCTCTATATTTCATCATTTTTCCTCTCTGTTTGCTAAGATGTCCTATTTGCCGGATCGCCCCCATACACCATTTCCGCCCTCTACCGCAACAATCGCCACAGTCTTGAGTCTCTATTTATCTATCAGAGTCAATCCCCAAGTTTTATGCAAAATACTCGTTTTTTGTAATAAAACTTTACATAAAGTTGCACAACGTTGGCAGAGCCGAGTTTTGAGCTAAGCCCGATCGCCCCGATGGAC
>DMYK01000626.1 GCA_003483675.1 Microcoleaceae cyanobacterium UBA11344 | reverse complement strand
GGGATTGTGGGTACTGGTTTTGCTGCTAAGTTGAGGGCCGAGATGCTGCAAACTGATGCCAGAGCCCACTTGGTGACAGTTGCCGGTCACACTCCGCACAAGACAGAAGCGTTTTGTCAAGCATTCGGGGCGGAGGCGGAGGTTTCTGGGCGCAAGTTGGTGGAAAGGGACGATTTGGATTTGGTGATTGTTTGTACGGTGAATCAGGAGCACGGGGCGATCGCGATCGCGGCACTGGAAAATGACAAGCACATTGTGGTCGAATATCCTCTATCTTTAGACGTATCTGAGGCCGAAAGGGCGATCGCCCTTGCCAAACAAAAGCAAAAACTCCTCCACATCGAACACATCGAACTCTTAGGTGGCTTACACCAAGCCATCAAAGCATCTTTGCCCTTAGTTGGCAAAGTTTTTTACGCCCGCTACGTTACTATTATTCCTCAACATTCAGCGCCGCAGCGGTGGACTTATCAACATTCGCTCTTTGGGTTTCCATTAGTAGGTGCAATTTCGCGACTCCACCGATTTACCGATTTGTTTGGGGAAGTGACAAGCGTTAACTGTCAAGCTCAATTTTGGGACTCTCAGCCAGACTTTTATAAAGCTTGTTTGTGCAATGCACAGTTACGCTTTGCTAAGGGGATTGTTGCTGAAGTTGTTTATGGAAAAGGGGAAACATTTTGGCATTCAGAAAACGTTTTTACCATTTATGGATCAGACGGAACACTGATTTTCACTCCCGAATCTGGTCAATTAATTCAGGGAGCAAATAGGCAAAATATCGCAGTGGGAACGCGGCGCGGTTTGTTTGCCAAAGATACGGATATGGTGTTAGAATATTTGTTAAATGGTACGCCTTTGTACGTGAATAATGCCAGTAGTTTGTACGCTTTGAAAGTTGCAGATGCTGCAAGGCGTTCGAGTGAAACTGGGCAAAATGTCGCGCTTATAAATTCGTAAAAAGCTAGCTTGGAACAACAGGCAAGATGCCTGTTCCACAAGAATTATGGGAGATGTCTATTGCTACAAGTTAGGTAAAAATTCGACCCAGCAAATCCGCAATCTGCCGATCGATATTAGTCTGGTGAAAACGCCGGCTAGCCATCTCGTATGCAGATTGGGCGATCGCGATCGTATACTCAGGTTGGTTATGACAAGTATTAATAACTTCTGCGAGTTGGTGTGGCTTGCCGCTGGGAACCAAAAAGCCATTGATCCCCGGTTCTATTAATTCAATAGCACCTCCAGATTGAGCAGCAACTATAGGTATACCACACAGCATAGCCTCAACAATAACTCTGCCAAAAGGTTCTGGTGCGATCGAGGTATGTGCAACTAAATCACAAATTGCCATTAACTGCGGAATATCTGAACGAAATCCCAAAAACTTCACTCGATCTTCAAGTCCTAATTCTGCCACTTGTTTGTGTAATTGCTGGACATAATCCTGCTCACCAAAGAGCGCATCACCCACTAAAATAGCTGTTACATCTTTCGGACAGTAGGTAAGTGCTTCAATTAAAATATGTTGACCTTTCCAAGGTGACAATCGACTGAAATGACCAACTATAAATTGCCCATCAAGTTCTAGCTGTGTCTTGAGTTGGCTAATATTAGAGCGATCGCTCTGATAGACTTCAGGCTCAAAGCCATTGTAGACGACATCGATGATGTCCGATCGTCCTCCTGCTGCTAGGAAAGCAGCCTGACTTGCTTTGGAGTTAGCAATAACCAATGATGCAAAGCGATTAGCCAAAGTTACAGCTACTTTTAAGTTAGTTGGGCTGAAATGGTCTGTAGATAAAATGTCATGCAAATGATACACCAGAGGGCGACGACTCAAAAAGCTAGCTAATGCACCAACAACTAGAGCTTTTTGCGTGTTGGCGTAGATCAAATCGTATTGACGAGCTTTTTGAACAACTTTAGCAATCAAAGGTAGTAGCGCAGTTACACTACTTAAACTCTGTGTCAAGCTGCTTTCTTTACGAACTTTGATCGCTTTAGTCGCTAACACCTCAACGGGAATTTGCTGTTGCTCTAGTAATTGCCTAAAAGAACCATCTACAAATAAGCCAACTAGACAGCTATCTCGATAGGGTTTGGCAATATCTATGAGACAAAGTTCTGCGCCACCAGGCTTTCCGCTCTGGTCAAGAAATAGTATTTTCATATCTAATCCATTAGCATCGGAATTACTCATCTCTCTATTCTCTTCCTCTGTGTCCTCTGCGCTCTCTGTGGTTAAATCATTCCGGTACAGCCGGATTTGAGATCATCCGTTTTTTTTACCTAAGAATTTTTACATATATTCTGGTTTTGAGCCTCATGCTAACAACACTTTTCTAACTTCTTGAGCGATTTTTTGCCAATTAAAATGCGTAGCAGCATATTCCTGACACGCTTCTCTAGAAGGCATAGGTACTTTTTTAAGTAACAGTTGTTCTAATCTCTCAGCAATCGCTGTTGCTTCTATAGACCTAGTAATCAAATTGGGTGAAAACGGCTCTAAAATTTCCGGCATTCCACCCACAGGAGTACATAGCGCTGGAGTCCCACAGGCGAGAGATTCTAGCACAGCTAATCCAAATCCTTCTAAAGATTGACTGGGCATCACACTTAGGTCGGCGGCTTGGTAAGCTATAGGTAGTTGGTCATCGGGCAAAAAGCCGAGAAATTTAACATTGTCATTGAGTCTTAAATCTGTTGCTTGCTGCTCAAGAACCGCTTGTAGTGGCCCTTTTCCGGCGATCGCCAACCAGATATCAGGAATTTGAGGTTTAATGGCGGCTACAGCCATCAACAGCTGATCGAGTCCAACTCGATGCACTAAGCGACGCGCTGTAAATAAAATCGGGCGATTTTGGGGCCAGTTGAGCTGCGATCGGGCTTCTGCGCGCGATCGATTGAGTTGAAATCGCGACAAATCGACACCGCCAGGAATTACGTAAATTTTGCTCCAAGGAACTTGATATTCTTGATGTAAAATATCACCAAATGCTTTGCTCAGGACAATAAAGCGATCGCACCGATCGTAAACTCTGTCTTCAACCCAATGTTTCAACAACACACTTAGTTTACCAGCACCTTCCTGCTTACTTTCCAAAGCCCAAGGCCCGTGAAAGGAAAAAGTAACAGGAACCCCTTTAGGTAAAACCTGTAAAAGAGGAAAACTATATAGTGCAAAGTGCAGATTAATTGCATCGGGTTTTACGGATTTTCGCTGCAAGAAATTGGAGCGAATCAGCCAAAGCCGTTCCCATAGTCGAATATCTGGTTCAGCTAAATTAGTGAGTTTTAGGTCAGAGTTAGGCTCAGTTTCTGGGAGACCAACTCCACACAATTCAACTCGATCTTGACTGGCTGCTAGCTGATGCGTAAGCTCATATACATATCGATCCAGACCTCCCGGTGTTTTCGGGAACCATCCGATCCCGACGCAAAGAATGTTTGCTGTAGCAGCAGGCTTAGTTGTATAGTTTTCCACTTGGTTGTTTGCAAATATACATTAAAGTTACCATAACTGAGACATCCTGATTATAGCTATATATTGTTCATTGAGATTATGAAAAATCGATTTCTGTTGCTAGTAAACAAATTATGGCAAAAACAGCGGTTATTCATCCAAAAACTGAAGAACTCCCTGGATTATTTTAAGCCGATCGTTCTCGATCGTCAACATCGCAGGATGAGTTTCCTAGCCCTGGCGATCGCAGGAGTCATCATCTCTACTGTAACTGCAATGTCTGTAACTGCACTGTCTGTAACTTCAAACCCTTTACCCAATATCTCCTACAAAACATCTTGGATCGGTAACACCTTTGGCGGTGGCAGTAAGTGGGTACAAAATCAAATCAGTGTCATGTACGTGGCAAGCGATGGCACTGTTTACACCAATAGCGTGTGGGATGAAGCGGGTAGAGAGGCAGGAATTTATAAAGATGGAGATGCGATCGCCAAAGCCAGTAATCTTCATGGATGGGGAAGAACAGGAGGAGAAGCGGTTACGGCAAATAGTAAATACATTTATATTGCTATGACACAGGGAGCAATAGACAGGATGATCCTTCAAGATTATCCCCCCTCTCAAACAAACTGGTATTGTGTGAGACGCTACAACTTATCGGGAGAGCCTGCACCCTTTGCAGGTGGGCGTGGTTATGATAAAAGTATGTTAATTGTTAGCACCTCCAGTCAAGTAACTGGATTAGCTAACGTTGGTAGCGAGCTTTATGTCAGTGATAGTGGCACCAACCGCATCCGAGTCTATCATAGCGAAACCCTGGCACAGTTACGGAGTTGGCAAGTCGATCGCCCCAAACAAATAGCTGTCGATCCTCAAAGCAACCTATGGATTATACAAGAGAAAGACGCTAGCAATCCTCCCAAAATTCTGCACTATTCCAAGACAGGAACCTTATTATCCCAGAAAATCACCGATGTTGTAGAGCCTACAGCGATCGCGATCGACAATCAAGGTAGGCTATTAGTTGCAGAAAATGGCCCTCGTCAACAAGTGCTGATTTACGATATTTCAGCAACCCCTAAATTAATTGGAACTTTTGGCACTCCAGGTGGCATTTATGCTGGAACTCGCGGAGAAGTTGGAGAACTTAAACTCAACGGTTTAACAGGAGTGGGTACGGATAAAGCCGGGAATATCTACGTTAGCAATGATGGTTTTGGCGGTTCAGGAACCGACTTGAGAAAATTCTCGCCTATTGGAAAAATGCAGTGGCAATTATTGGGTTTGCAATTCGTAGATAATGCCGATGCCGATCCAGGTACTGACGGATTGGATGTGTTCACCAAACATGAACATTTCATGATGGACTATAGTAAATCGAATGGACAGGAATGGACTTACAAAGGCTATACCGTCGATAAATTTCGCTACCCTGACGATCCGCGACTGCATAACCAAAACCATTCGGCGGCCTCAGTTTTTGTCCGTCGAATTAAAGATCGACGTTTCTTATATCTGACGGGGATGTTTGCCAATCAGCTCACAGTTTACCGTTTTGATGGAGAAATTGCAGTTCCCAGTGCGATCTTTGCCAGGGCTCATTCTACCTGGCCAACCAATCAACCAGGAAAGGGAAGCTGGTTGTGGCATGACAAAAACGGAGATGGCTCAATTCAAAGCAATGAATATGAAAGTTTAGGTGCAGAAGATGATGGGATTTGGGGTTGGGAAGTTGATAGTAATGGGGATGTTTGGCAAGCATCTGAGTCTGGGGCGATCGGGCATTATCCTGTTCAAGGATTAGATAGCTATGGCACTCCCATCTACAATGCTGCCACTTCCGAAAAAATACAGATACCAGCACCTTTTAAGAGCTTAGCAAGAATTAAGTATTTTCCAGAAACGGATACTATGTATCTGACAGGCTATACCAATGAGCGTCCACATATTGGCAAAGAATGGGGCAGCGTCGGTACGGAAATTTTACGCTATGATAACTGGAGCAAAAGTCGGAATATTCGCTGGCGTTTGGCCCTTCCCTATCAGCCTTCAGATAACCCCGATCCTAGTGCCAAGTCTTTTATAGTTATTAAGGCGATCGATATAGCGGGTGATAGAATTTTTGCCACGAGTCTTTTACAAGCAGAAGTGTATGTTTACGATACTGCAACGGGAAATGCGATCGCTCAATTAAAACCAGGTATAGAGGTAGCGAGTGAGAGTGGCTGGGTAGATATCCCCTACGGATTAAGAGCTTATCAGAGAAGCAATGGTGAGTATCTGGTATTTGTAGAGGAAGACGCAAAAGCCAAGGTGATTATGTATCGACTCGAAAAGCCAATGCTCCACTAACTTTAATTAATACCTTAAATAGACCTCTCTAATAATTGTAGAACAGGCATCTTGCCTGTTCAAGACTGTTTTTTGTGGAGATATCTAATAACAACAAACTAATATAACTACCTATTTTTAAACTCCTTTTAGTCTGACAACATATTGATGCTGGTGATATTTATTAGCTGCCAATCCTAGACCCAGAAATCCCCAGAAAACCATACCAGAGATACCAACGATCACATTGGAACCAGCTAGCATCGGCAGGAACCCAATAACAATAGCACGAGCAGCACTGGCAAACGGATCGGAATTAGACTTAGAGGGTTGAAACAGGCTATAAAAAATTAGGAGTAGCCCACCTATATAGGGAATGGCTCCCATCCAGCCCAAGGTGAGAAGTAGTTCGATAATTCCACTATCTATCGGCTGAAGAGTTCCATTTCCCTTACCAATAACCTCACTCAGCGCAAGATTTAGTGTTCTACCGTAGAGTTCTGTTCTGTCCTTTGCACTCTGATCGTCTTTAACGTTAGACAAACTGGTTACACGAGACTGAATGATTTGGGAAAACGGCTCGACTGTGGACAAGGGAACGACTAATATTGCTAGAACCAGGAGCACAGCAATTAAACGCATCTGCACAATTCCTTTTAGAAAACCGAGCAGGGCAACCAAAGATACCATCCAGCCGCCCCAAACCGTCCGTACCAGTGTTAATAGGAGAGACAAGATGCCAAGTGCTAAACCAGGAAAACGTAAAACCCCTTGACTAATGAATAGCAATATAGTGCCTGGTATCATAACCGTTGCAAAATGTAAGGGAGAATTCATGGTACTCCAGACGCGAAGTCCTAACGGTTCTGGTTTTCCCATGCTGGTATATAGTTTGGTCTCTATCAGCCAGAAACGATCCCACTCAGGTGCAACTAAGTATTGATAGATGCCATAAGATGCTGTAACTAACACACACCAGAGAAAAGTGCGCTGAATGTTGTCGCGATAGCTGGGATAATCTCGCCAGTTCACAAATAAGTGAAAACCAAATAAAATGGGGCTTACCCAAGCCATAAGAGAGACGATCGCCGGCACAGGTAAGCCATTAATTAGACCAACCAGAAAACCATAGAACACACCCATAGCAGAGATCACAAAAGGTAAGCTACCTTGTTCATGTGCTTTGGGAAGGTGACGGTAAAAAGTGATAATAGCGATCATTGCCACCAGTGGAGGGGCTAACAACATGGGACTGGGATCGGTAAAGCCACTGCGATTATCGGCTACACGGCGAATAAAAGGTGTGAGGAAAAACACCCACCAAGTGAAACCTACATAGAGGATGGGATAGCGCAAATATAAGAAGAGGCCGACGGCAAAAGAACCCGCCGGAAAGATGATGTTTAGAACCTTGCCAAGACCTGCTACAAGGCATAGGGTAGTAATCAGTAATAGTCCGAGGATTGCCATCCAAGCTGCCTGCGGTTGCAGTGCCAGAGAGAAGCTTTGTTTGCGAGAGTTATTCGGAATTCCCTGTATTTGACTCATTACTAACTACTTTTTAGGTTTGGGCAATCTTTAACTAGGTATTAAGTTTTAAGTCTTAGCTTTTAGGAATCTTTAACTAGGTTTTAGGTTTGAAGAATTTTCTTCCCTAGCACCTAACACCTTACATCTTTATTTGGACTGTTGCCATGTCTCCCAAGCTTGCCAACGTCCACGTAGAGATGCTACTAATTTCTGTCCTGCTAAGGTTCCTTCTTTAGGTAGGAATCGTAACCATTGTAATAAACCAGGGGCATCTCGTGTTCCCACGAATGTTGCCCAGATCACAAATGCAGTACGTCGTGTCGATGGTAGGTTTTCTAACAAAACCAAAGTTTCATTGTGTACCGCATTGAGTAAAGCAATGTCATTGAATCTATTGCGTTGATCTTCGTCAAAACGTTGTGCTGGATAGTGATTGACTGCCACTTTGGGATCGTAGATTAGTTTCCAGCCTGCTCGTTTTAAGGCTAGACTAAATGCTAGTTCAAAGTGTACTTGGGCTCCAGTACCTCGCATCCGGGTATCGAAGTGCATTTGGGCGATCGCACTTCGCCGAAAACTCATATTTACACCCTTAAGCACATCTACCTCACGGGCTTCTCCCACCCCTAAGTGATGTTCGCCGATGACTCTGCCAAACCACTGCACTTGTCCCACTACTTCGCGTTCCCCCTTTTCTAACTGAGTGCCGTGATACACCCAATCGCGCCCCCCTACACCACCGATATTGCTATCTGACAGAAAGTGAGCTTCCATGCGTTCCAGCCAATCGGTATGAGGTGTGGCATCATCATCAGTAAAGGCGATGATATCCCCAGAAGCGGCATCCATCCCCATATTCATGGCGGCTACAACACCCGGTACTGAAACGCTCACTTTTATAATGTGTAATGGCAAGGGTTGAGGATCGAACGATGCAAGGAATGTCCAAGTTTCAGTATCCGAATCACGAACCGTCACTAAGACTTCATCTGCTTGGCGATTTTGCTTTTTTAGTGCCTCTAAGCAGCGTTCTAATTCTTTGGGGCGATGGTAAGTAGGTATGATAACTGAGATTGTTAGCACGGCTGGAGTTCCTCAAATAAATTCACATAATTACGTCCCATATTAGCCCAACTATGCTGTTCTGCTATAGTTCTAGCTACTTGACCCATTTTCTGTCTTTGTTGCCGATCGCATTTAACTAATTGATTCAACGCTTCAGCTAAAGCCTGTGTATCGTCTGAGTCTGGCAAAACGAAGCCACAGTCGGGTGTCACCAACTCTGCCGCCCCCGTTGTAGCAGCCGTAATCACAGGTATTCCTGTCGCCATCGCTTCCAGTACCACTAAACCAAAAGGCTCATAACGGGACGGAAAAACCAAAAAATCTGCTGCTTTCATTAAGTCGGGGACATCTTGCCGAAATCCCAGAAAATGCACCCGATTTTCTAATTTTAGCGATCGCGCTAACTCAGGATAGGGACTACCTGCGGTTCCACCCAAAACTGCGAGGTGCAATTGGGGAACTTGCACTAAGGAATGCAAGACTGTATCTAAGTTTTTCCGAGGTGTGCGGATATCCCCAGCAAATAGCGCCAGGGGCACTTCCTCTGGTAAACTCCATTTTTGCCGATCGACAATACCGGGAGCAAACTCTTGTAAATCAATGCCATTTAAGATCACCCGAATGCGATCGCGTGGAACACCGATCGCCATTAATTCTTGGGCGACTTTCTCAGAGACGGCTACTACGACTTTCGCGCGATCGAAGGCTTTGTGCTCCCAATCAGCATTTAAGGCAGTGTAAAACCGCTGGTAGATACTTCGTAAGCTCAGATTTTGTGTTGAGAGATTGAGAGGCGATCGTAACCAGGAACTATGGACAAAATGCACTGCATTAACATCTCCCCTAGCTGAAGTAATTGCACCATTGAGTTTGATCAAGTCAAATTCTTTTTGGTGTTTATTTAACCACCAAGCAGTCTTAGTAGAGAAAGCCATTTCGCGAACAAGTTGCAATGGATAGCCTTTAACTGGAATAGAAATCCAATTAACCTGACTGTGTTGTTGCAATTCTAAGTCTACGCTACTTGCTAACAAGGTAACATGATGGCCGCGCCGAATAGCTTCCCAGGCAACTTCATAGTTGACCCGACCTTGACCATCACCTTTCATGACTGTGTGCGTAACAATGCAAAGTTTCATAGAGCGTTAAACTGGGGTTTATAGGATACTAGAGCGCTATCATGAAGATTTTTCTACTCGGTCTTTATTACAGCCCGATCGAGGCAAACTTGTAATTTTTCTGCCAGCACTTTTACGTGCGGTTCTTCTTGCATACTAATGTGATCGCCAGGAACGGTAATAATCTCTAGATCCGGTTTAATGCGCTTATCCCATCCCGCCCGCCTAAAAAATAACAAGGTAAATTTAGCAGGAATAATCGGAATTTGTCTATCAGGAGGAACACTATCATGTTTGTTGGGAATACAGCAAAAAAGAATGACTTTACCAGGGTAGGCTTGGTGTATGTATGGGGGCCGATTTTTTTCTCCGTTGGTAGATTTTGGTAATCTCTTAGAGATCTGACGCTTGAGATTTTCCTGAATGTATCGTAGCTTGTCCCTAAAACTCAATGGAGCTAGATGGTGCAAATGATCGGTCATAAAAATAACAAGTTTCCGATACAACTTATAGATGGGATGAACTCCATACCTATCTAAGAGAACCACTAGACTAACCTGTTTTCCCTTGGCCAAAAGTTGTTGGGCAATCTCATCAATCAAGACCGCTCCAAATGAATAGCCGCACAATAAATAAGGTGGTTCTGGTTGTATCAATAAAATGTCCTTGACATGATGAGCCGCAAGTGCCTTAATTTTACTTTCAACATTTCCTGTAACAACAAGACCTGATTCCAAGAAATAAAAAGGTTGTTCTTTGCCAAGATTTTTAGCTAGTGGAAGAGCTTCTTCACTTGCGTTAGCGCAAAAAAATAAAGGTGGTTTAACTCCCTGTTCGCTAATGGCTACCATTAAAGAATTGTGTCTGGGTCGCTTGCCTTTTCGACCTGCTACAATAGCCAGCAATGTTCTATACTCCTCTGTAGTTAGTCCAGAATACTCTGGAGAAGAGTCATTTAACAGTTCAGTCGCCGTTGCCGAGTCAAGAATTGGCTCTTGTGTAGAACCTCCTGCTGAACGATTTTCCTGCTGAAAAAAGCTAGCCATTTTTTCTACTGTTGTTAGCTGAAACAAAGCGGCTAGGGGAAGTTTCGTATTAAGAGTTTTCTCGATCTCATCTAATAAGCGGAGGGTAAGTAACGAATGTCCTCCTAAATCAAAGAAGTTATCTTTAACCCCGATTGGCTTCACTCCCAGCACTTGTTCCCAAATCAGTGTCAGTTGCTTTTCTAATTCATTACGAGGAGCAACCAAAGCATCTTCAGACTCTGACTTACTATAATCTGGTGCAGGGAGAGATAGGCGATCAATTTTACCGCTTGGGGTCAGGGGTAGAGCCTCCAGACTCATCAAAGCTGCGGGAATCATGTAATCCGGCAGTTTGTCTTTGATTAAACCGCGCATTTCATCAATAACTATGGCACATCCAGAATTAGGAACAATATAGGCAGCTAAATATTTATTCCCAGGAATATCTTCTCTAGCTATAACTACAGCTTCCTTAACGCTGGGGTGTTGATGAAGGATTGACTCTATCTCTCCTAACTCAATGCGGAAGCCACGAATTTTTACCTGGAAATCTTTTCTGCCCAAAAATTCAATCATTCCATCGGCTTTTAATCGCCCCATATCTCCTGTGCGGTAAATTCGCTTTGTACTATCTTCACGATCAGGGAGAAAAACCGCTTGCGTTACGTTGGGATTTTGCCAATAACCTATTGCTACATAAGCACTTTTAATGGCGATTTCTCCATAGATATCAGTTTTTTCACCAGCTTCATTCAAAAATATAATTTCAGTTTCATCAATGGGATAGCCAACAGGAACCGTATTGCGAGCAATCTCTGTTTGCTTATTGATGAAATATTGTAATGTTACAGTTGATTCTGTCGGGCCTAAACCATTAATAAAGATACATTCATCTGAGAAATATTGTGTATATAGCTCAATATCTTTCTTCACCACTTCCTCACCGCCTAAGACAACTAAACGAATTTTGGAAAAATCCGTATCTTCAGTTAATGTGCTAACAAAGTAACGGTATAAAGTTGGTGTTGAGTGATAGATGGTAATATTTTCTGTCAGTACCCACTGGGATAGATAGGTTAAGCCATCTTCTTTGATGTTAATTGGGTATAAGGTAGCACCGTTTAACAAAGCACCAAAGATATCCATTACTGCTGCATCAAAGCTATAGGATGATAAGAGGGTTAGCCTATCTTGATCGTGGATGTGAAGATTATTGGTGTAGTTTTTGATGAAATGTAAAACATTGCGATGATTTTGAATTACTCCTTTTGGTTTTCCTGTAGAACCGGATGTATAAAGAATGTAGGCAATAGTATCTGGTGAGATGTCCAGTTGTACTTGATTTAAGTTTTCATGAAAACTAATCTCATCAATATTGATGAAGGGAATATTGCTTTGAGTTAATTCTTTAGCACGTTCTAAATTTTTGTGATTGGTGAGTAGTATACTGGCGCAAGAATTCTCTAGTATATATATTACGCGATCGGGTGGATAATTGGGATCTAGAGGAATGTATGTTTTGCCAGCTTTGAGAACTCCTAAAATCCCTGCAATCATCGGCGCATCGTGTTCAAATAACAAAGCAATTCTTGCTTCTGTAGATGTACTTTGTTGTGAAATTGCTTGAGCTATCTGATTGCTTTTGTGGGCAAGTTCGCTGTAAGTCCACTGATAATTTTTAGTACAAACAGCAATGTTATTAGGATATTTTCTAACTTGCTCTTCAAATCTAGCTGAAATCGATTGCTCTATATCTTGCTTGCGAAATTCAATAAAGGGGTTGGTAGGAGAGACAGTGTTCCTAAAACTGGCAAGATGGTCAAAATCTGCTTTTGTTAATAGCGGTAATGTAGAAATTTGCTGTTCTGGGTTGGCAATAATACTTTGCAGTAGGGTTTGGTAATGCCCTAACATTCTTTGCATAGTATCTGCTTTAAACAGTTGGGCATTGTAAACCAACTTCAGCCCGATTCCCTGTGTTTGTTCTTGAACATATAGGGTTAAGTCGAACTTAGAGCGGGTGTCATGAATCGGAACAGACTCTACCTTTAGCTCAAACAGTTGGAGTTTTTCGTGTCCAAAGTTAAGCATATTGAACCACACCTGAAAGATTGGCGTGCGGCTCAAGTCCCGTTCTGGCTGGAGTGCTTCCACTAGCTTCTCGAAGGGCACGTCTTGGTGAGCATAGGCTTCTAAAGCCACCTGACGAACCCGACATAGCAATTCCCGGAAACTTGGATTGCCTGAAAGGTCACTACGTATGACCACAGTGCTGATCAAAAATCCAATCAACCTTTCGAGTTCAGCCCGGTTACGAGCCGCGACGGGGGAACCGACAATGATATCTTCTTGGCCTGTGTAGCGGTAGAGCAACGTCTTAAACCCCGCCATCAGTGTCATGGCTAGAGTAGCTCCCTCCTGACGACTCAAATCCTTGAGTGCCTCGCTCAACTTCTGCGGTAATATGAGAGTCCGATTTGCTCCTTGCTCGCTTTGGACTGGCGGTCTAGGTCGGTCAGTGGGTAATTCCATCATGGGAAGTTTCCCGCCTAGCTGTTGCTTCCAGTAGTCAAGCTGAGACTTAAAATCTTCACTTTGCAGCCACTGCTGCTGCCAGTGGGCAAAGTCAGCATATTGGATGGGTAGTTCTGGTAGGGGTGAAGGCTTTTCAGTGCAGAAGGCTTCATAGAGTGCTGCTAATTCCTGCTCGAAAACACTGATAGACCAACCATCGGAAACACTGTGGTGCATCGTGACTAACAACAGATACTCTTGTTGGTCTAAGTGCAAGAGTTGGGTACGCCACAAGGGTCCAGTCGCTAGGTCAAAAGGTCGTTCTCCCTCCTCACTAACCAGTCGTTGTGCCTCAGCCTCCCGCTCGGTTGCCGGTAGATTTCGCAAGTCTACTATGGGTAAGCTGAAGTTGATTTCCTGAGTGATGACTTGAATCGGTTCCCCGTTCACACTGGCAAATGTAGTCCGCAGTGCCTCATGGCGTCGCACAATTTCAATTAAACCTTGCTCCAGTGCTACTACATTGAGCTGACCTGTTAAGCGATAAGTTAAGGAGATGTTGTAGGCACTACTATCAGGCTGTAATTGATCGAGAAACCACAGTTGTTTTTGAGCAGAGGACAGGGGGAGGTTTTCGTTTCTCGCCACAGGTTGTAGGGGAGTCAGTATGGAATTAGCAGAACGATTAGCATTGTTCAGAAATGCCAGGATTTCTGCTTTGCGCTCAGCGAGTTGCTCTCGTAGGGTCGGTGTCAGCACTCCTTTAGGAGCACTCAAGCGCATGCGATCGCCATCGGCAGAAACTTTGATATCAAGACTGCGAAGATAAGATAAAAACTCAAGGGTATTCATAGTTCAATTTCCTCTAGATTGTCCTCTGTAGCACTGGAATGAGCTGTCAGATTTTGTTGCTTCGCCCAAAGGAGCGTATCAATCTGCTCAGCTAATTCAGCTACGGTAGGTGCTTCAAACAGGCTAAGCACAGGGAGTTCTACCCCGAACGCTTGGCGCAACCGAGACATGACTTGCATCGCTAGCAGGGAGTGTCCTCCTAAATCAAAGAAGCTGTTGTGGACACCAAGACGTTCCACTTTTAGAACATTAGCCCAAATACTCACGAGTTCTTTCTCAACAGGCGTTCGCGGAGCTACAAATGTTTCTTCCAGTTCTAGCTGAGCTATCTCAGGTGCTGGAAGAGCGCGGTAATCAACCTTGCCGTTGGGGGTTAGGGGTAGAGCCTCCAACATCACGAAGGCTGATGGAATCATGTAGTTGGGTAGCTTCTCCTTGAGGAAGTGGCGTAGATCACGAATTGTGAAGGCTGGCTCCTGCTGGGGAATCAGGTAGGCAACAAGCATCTTGTCGCCAGGAACGTCCTCACGCACTATAACTAACGCCTCCCGCATCGCTGGGTGTTGAGCCAACACGGCTTGAATTTCCCCTAGCTCAATGCGGAAACCACGGATCTTGACCTGATAATCAATACGGCTCACAAACTCGATGGTGCCATCAGGTAAGTAGCGAACCAAGTCTCCGGTTTTGTAGAGGCGAGCCTCCGGTTCATCGTTGAAGGGGTTGGGGATGAATGCCTTAGCCGTTAACTCAGGGCGGTTGAGATAGCCTCTAGCAATGCTAGCGCCGCCGATGTGCAGTTCACCAGGAACCCCAATCGGAACAACTTGCTGGTGCTGATCGAGTACATGGATTTGCGAATTGGGCAGAGGTGGGCCTAGGTGGACAACTTCCACTCGGTCATCAGACTGAGGTGGAATGTCATAAATAGAGATGATGCCCGTCGTTTCTGTTTGACCGTACATATTAACCAGGCGGGCTGCATGGTTGAATTCAAACGTCCACGTCCTGGGAATATCGGACATCAACGGTTCGCTTGCAGACAGAATCAAGCGCAGCTGATTTGTCAAAAGTGCCTGTCTCGACGTTGAGTCGAGGGTGGCTAACGCTTGAATACAAGTTCGCCAATAGGATGGGACGATGTCCATGACAGTCACGCCATGCTGCTTAACCGCATCAAACAGCATTAACGGGTTCGCTCTTTGCTCAAGTGTCGCAATTAGGACAGTAGCCCCTTGACAAAGAGGTATCATAAATTGCCTGACTGATGAGGAAAATGCAATTGATGCGGTATGGAGATACAAGTCATCAGGGGTAATACCCACCCGTTCCGGAAGCACCTGCACGTAGTTGCACAAATTAGCGTGTGTGACCATCACGCCCTTCGGTTCTCCAGTCGAACCGGACGTATAGATGACATAAGCTAGGTTTAGCGGCGAAGCGCTACGAGATAAATTGGCTTCACTCTGCTGTGCAATCAAAGACCAATCGGTATCTAGCAAGACCACCTGCCCCTCATGCTCGGGCAGATCTGATCGCAGCCGTTCTTGGGTCAGGAGTACCAACACTTGGGAATTCTCAGCCATAAAGGTCAAGCGCTCCTTGGGATAGGCTGGATCTAAGGGCACGTAAGCCCCACCAGCCTTGAGGACGCCCAAAATACCAATGACTACATCCAGCGATCGCTCCATGTATATCCCTACAAATACCTCTGGTCCCACGCCTAGTGTTTGCAAGTGATAAGCTAGTTGATTGGCACGAGCGTTTAGCGCCGAGTAGGTCAGTTGCTGGTTCTCACAGATAACCGCCACTTTGTCCGGCGTGCGTGCTGCCTGTTCCTCGAACAATTGATGGATACACTTGTCTTGGGGATAATCCGTTTTCGTATTGTTAAACTCGACCAACAGTTGCTGTCGCTCAACTTTGCTCAGAATATCTAACTTAGCGATCGCAGATTCCGGGTTGTCGAGCGCACTCTCTAATAACGTCTGAAATTGTCCTGCCAGACGTTTTATGTCTTCTTGTTGGAATAAATTTGCATCGTAGTGAAACGTGGTAATTAGAGAATCATCCGCGAGTACACCAGAAAGCTTCACCTTGAATCGATCAATACAGACGTACTGCTTGTAAATTGAAAATGTTAAGTTGGCAGCACAATAATCAGCAGGTGCTTGTTCAAAATCGCAGCTGAAAGGAGAGAAGGGAGGCACTGTACCATTCTCAAGTTCTCCGACAATTTGCTCCCAGCTAAAATAGTCCTGCCACTCGTACATATCCTGGACTGATTTATCTACCTGTTGCAGGATTTGCGTGAATTGGCAATTTTCTTCTAAATGACCATGAATAGGTAAATATTTCGCAAACAGCCCTAATGCTGCTTCTAATTCCTCATAGGACCTGCCATCTCCAGCCATACCAACGATCATGTCTGACTGTCCAGTGAGACGCCAGAGCAGGATCTGCCAGCAAGCCAGTAAAAACCCAGAAACCGAAGTATTATACGTTCCGACTAACGCTTCGATTTTTGCTTTGGTATGAGAAGCAATCGCCTCAGTGAAAAATTGAGGTTGAAATTCTGGTTTTCCTGAAGGCTTGCCTTCAAGAGGAAGCTTCGTCCCAAGCAGAGCCTGTACATCTATGTTGCGCCAATACTCTCTTACGGTTTCAGCTTTTTCTCCTTCAATTAATTCATGTTGGAGTTCGGAGAAATCTACATATTGCAGTGGTTCATCAGATAGTTCTTTATTATGCAAAATAGCGGCATAGGAACAGCTGATTTCACTCACCAAATTCTTGAGAGTCAGTGTGTCCGCGCAAAGAGCGGGTAAACTGACCAGCAATATATGCTTGTGTGGAGACAGCTTAACCAGAGATGTGTGCAACGGAGAATTTTTCTCAAAGTCAAAAGTTAACTGTTTCGCTTCATCAAAAAGCACTTCAAGGCGATGTTCTTGTTCTTGGGGAGCCAGGTCACTAAGGTTGTAATTCTGAAACGATAGTTCGCTGCTCTCAGCTATCACCTGAAGTGGGATAGTAATCTCTGGCAAGCCACGAAAGCTAGTACGAAGAATTTCATGTCGATTGACGGCATTCTCTATAGCGGCTTTTAAAACCTCTGCATTGAGATTTCCCTCAATTAAAATTTCACATTGAGCCTGATAAGGCAGGCTATGGTTCCCTCGCTGCAACAACCACAGATGCTTTTGCTGGGGTGAAAGTTGAAATCCTTCAATAATACTCTCTGGCATGTCTGTCTCTCCTATTTCCCTACGCTAAATGTCTTGGCTATTAAATGCTTCTGCCATTCCCACCACTACCTTTCGCGAGCCAACAAAAGGTCTACGTCCATGTGCAGCTAACATATTGTCTAGCATCAAAATATCCCCTTCCTGCCAAGGGAAGATAACCGCTTCCTGCTGATAGGCATCACGAATTTCATCTAACACAGAGCTTTCAATGGGAGAGCCGTCTCCGTAATAGGCATTACGGGGAAGATGTTCCTCCTTGAACTTAGCAAATAATAATTCACGAACTGCCGTTTGCAAACTTGAAACATGGAACAAATGAGCCTGATTGAACCACACCATCTCGCCAGTCTTAGGATGTGTGGCGACAGCCTGACAAACCTGGCGGGTTATTAGATGATTACTGCCTTCCCACTCAAACTCAATGCCTGCTTTGCGGCAATAATCTTCTACTTCTGCTTTATTATCGGTCTGGAAGACATTTTGCCAAGGAAGGTCTAATCCATCGCCATAGCTTCTGACATACATCACCTTCTTTTCCATGAATTGTTCCTTGATCTTTGGAGAGATACGTTCAAAAACTTTCCGACTATCGGCAATCGGTGTTTCTCCTCCTTCTTCAGCAGATTTAAGGCAGGAAAACCAGATTTTCAGAGGCCAGTTCCGAGAGTAAGCCATCTCGTTGTGTAAGGGGATGGATTGATCGGCAGGGTATTCAGTTGAGGTATAGATATTGCCACTTACCTGATTACGTGGTGTTGAACGATAGGTGTACTCAAGCAACTCGCCCGAAATGGCTCTGATGAAACGTTCTAAATCAGTTGCTGATGTCATATTGAAGTTTCGGAAAAGTATTCCTCCGTACTTCGATAAATTGGTATCAATGAACTGCCGATTGTTGGCAGCCCAAGTCACTAAATCTAATCTATCTAAAGCAGGTTGGATGATCAATGGCAAGAGGTTTTCATCCTGAAGAAATTCTGTTTTTATTAATTGTTCATGGGATAAATTAATGGCTTTCCTACTAATGAGACCCAACTTGCTGATGCTAGGTTTTTGAGAATCTGGAGTTTTCATAATTAGTAGCTAATTTTGATTTTGATGGTTATGAGAATTTGAATTATTACTTTACGGTTGATCGTCAAATCTTTGACACCATCGATCGAAGCAGGGGGGGCATGGCAGCAGGGGTGGTCTCTTTCATGGCTTATTTTTGAACGTTATGTGCTTGACCTGTAAACATTATAACTCATTGATCATGACTCGAACCACAGAATTCATAAAGCTTTACATCACTTGACCTACTTAACTTTGCAATTGGTGATATTTCCATAGATAACTGCGTTGTTATAACAATTCTTGATACCCTCCCTGTTCCACAATGCGACCTTGGTCAAGCACAACCACTTTATCGGCTCGGACAGTTGATAGACGATGGGCGATCGCAACCAGGAACTATGGACAAAATGCACTGCATTAACATCTCCCCTAGCCGAAGTAATTGCACCATTGAGTTTGATCAAGTCAAATTCTTTTTGGTGTTTATTTAACCACCAAGCACTTTGGGTGGAGAAAGCTATTTCGCGGACAAGTTGCAATGGATACCCTTTAACTGGAATAGAAATCCAATCGACTTGACTGTGTTGTTGCAGTGCCAAATCTACGCTACTTGCTAACAAGGTAACATGATGACCACGACGAATTGCTTCCCAGGCAACTTCATAGTTTACCCTACCTTGACCATCCCCAGTCGCAACTTTATGAGTAACAATACAAAGCTTCATTTACTACCTCTTTTTTGAGACAAAGCTGTTTCATAGAAGGTCAAGGTATCGCGCGCAATCCGGTGCCAACTATACTTTTGTGCCGTAGCATAAGCATTGCGGCGCAATTTTTCCAGGTAAGGGCGGTCTGTAATTAAGCGCTCCAAAGCTTGCTCGATCGCCAGAGTGTCACGGGGCGGGACTAAAATACCATTATCTCCATCACGCATCACTTCCATCGGTCCTGGCGTGGTAGTGGTGACAGGAGCTAAACCGCAAGCTATAGCATCCATAAGGGCGACGCTAAAACCTTCCGAGAGGGTGGGAAAAAGCTTGATATGATGTCCGCGCAAAAGTTCGGGTAGTGTTTCATGCTGATAGCGTGGCACAACTCGGATGCGATCGCGTACAGATGGCTCGAAATCTGCATAAACCTGCGATTCAGAGCAGCCCGTCCCCAGAAAACTCACCTCTACTTGAGGATAGCGGACAAGAATTTTATTTAATGCTGGAACACCATAATGAATCCCCTTACGAGGGATATAAGTTGCCAATAAAGCGATGCGAATCACTGAATCTTCAGCTTCTGGCGTTGGCTCAAAATCGAGATTGAGAAAAGCCTCTGGAATTCCATTTTTAAACAGACTAGCCCGCCCGATATCGACCCCCAATTTTTCAACAGCATAGTTTAAATCGTAACTATTACAAAATAAACTTAAGTCTGCATCCCGCAGAGAATTAGCCACTTCCCAAAGTCGAAAACCTCCATGATAAAATGGATATTTCCAACTCAAGTTTAAGTTGCCAAGGCGGGCTTCTTCTAAGTTTTCTAGGTGCATAATATGCTCAAGACCGTGACTTCGCGTTACTAAAACCGGACTATTATCGTTACGGCGCAGTTTTGCCCACACCCAGGCATCGCCAGTAGAGGCATCTACAACATCAACTGCTTGTTTTTGGGAGAGTGCCAATATGTGACTAGCCAGAAATTCTGGAAACATCATCGACTCTACCATTTCTGGCAATTTGTGTGGCAGGTTATCAAAAGAGTAATACTCTACTTCGTGACCCAGCCTTTGATATTCCTGGCCTAGTTTCCAGGTGACGCCAGGAGCGCCGGAATTGGGATCTAGATTGTGATGAATCGTGAGTAATATTTTCATAAACTTAATTAATATAATGCTTTACATCACTTGACCTGTTTCATTTTGCATCTGATGATATTTCCAAAGGTGGCCTCGTATCTCTAACAATTCCTGATAATTTCCCTGCTCCACGATCCGCCCCTGTTCAAGTACCACCACTTTATCAGCTTTGGCAATTGTAGATAAGCGATGGGCGATCGCAATTACGGTACGATCTACAGAAAGCTTTTCCAGCGACTCCTGGATTAGTCGCTCTGATACAGAGTCTAAAGCACTCGTTGCTTCGTCCAAAATCAAGATTTCTGGATTCCGTAACAAAGCACGAGCGATCGCAATCCGTTGGCGTTGACCGCCCGACAATCGTACCCCCCTATCTCCGAGTTGAGTCTCAAATCCTTCAGGCATCTCTTGGATAAATTCTAGAGCATTGGCTTGTCGAGCTGCTGCTTGAATTTCCTGTTCTGTTGCGCCTTCTTTTCCATAAACAATATTGTTCTGGACAGAAGTATTAAAAATGAAAGTATCCTGACTCACTATAGCCAGTTGTCGTCGCAGAGAGTTGATCTCAAATTGTCGTAGATCGATTCCATCAATAAGTACCTTGCCTTGTGTTGGGTCATAGAATCGAGGAATCAGGTCAGCTAAAGTTGTTTTTCCAGCACCGGAAGCTCCTACCAGCGCTGTCATCTTTCCTCGTTCAATTGATAGAGTAATGTTTTTGAGAACCAAATCTTTAGGATCGTAGCCAAACTCTACATCGACAAACTCAATTGAATTCTTTAAGCCTGCAAATTCAGTTGTACCATTTTGAAAATATGTTTTATTATCCGTTCTCAAAAGCTCTTTTATGTTCTCTGCTGAGCCGTGCAAACTACTCAAAACCGCTCTAGTTCCATTGACATCCTGGATGATTGGAACTAAGCGCACCAGGATAAAAAGAAACGTTAGTAATGAAGCTACTTTGAGTGGCCCATTCGTTAAAACGCCAGTGAAGGCTACAAGAATCATACCAATTAAAATTGTAGTTGCTATGCCTTCCGCCAGGGGCTTTACCATTGCCCAAAGCCGGATAATTCTGACAGAAGCGCCGACAAAATCTTCACTAGCTTTGTAGTAACGCTTTCGCTCAAAATCCTGAGTAGCAAATGACTGAATTGTCCGAATTCCACTAATAAATTCTATGGCTGTTGTGGTAAATCGTCCATTAGCCGTTGATATTTCAAAACTTCTTTCACGGACTCGCTTATTCAACGTGGACAAGCCTACAGCCATCAGAGTGAAGAGCATTATTGCAATGAGTGACAACTGCCACGAAATCACAACCATAGACATCAGGTAAATGGCGACGGTTAGACCCCTAGTGAACAAGAAAGCACTGCCATTAAAAATGTTCTTGAATTTTTCAATTTCCGATGTAATTGTATTAATCAGTTCTCCTGATTTTGTCGTCGCAAAGTAACTCAGGTTTACAGCCTGAAGTTGTTCAAAAATCTGTTTGCGGAGCCGATCCATCAAATTAAGTTGACAGTTTTCCGTATAAGTTTGTGCCAAATAGTTAAATAATGCCCTTGTCCAGGTACTCAGCCATATTAAAGTTGATATTCGGTAGAATCGGCTGGTAGAAGATGTATTGACTCCCAAAACTCAAACATCAAACCAGCCGATTCCTGTCTGAATCGGTGCTGCATCAGGATTGGTCAAGCTTTGTAAAAATGAAAGTAGAAACCCAATACCAACTCCTTCAAAAGTCGCGGCCAGAAATGAAAATACTAGAGCTAAGATTACAACTTTAGGAAAGTATTTGAATTCTCGTAGGAATATGTAGTTTTCCTGCCAAAACTTCGTAGCCTTCAGCAGATTGCGAACTGATAAGGGAAGTTTAAAGGGCATGAGTTTTTTTAGGCAGTAGGGATAAACTATTAGACTGGTTAAGAGACTGGGTTATATTCATTTGCTACCTGTTTAAACCATGAGAAAACTTTGGACACCATCAAAAGCTCACATTCCAAGTATTGCATCAAGTTTTGAGTAAACAGATAAACTTGAGTGTTCATTCTCAAACGTTTTAGCAACCTCCTGGGAAATTTTCTGAGCTAATTCTGGTTCATTGAGTAAGCGGATAACTTTCTCAGCATATACCATTGGATCGTCTGTGACGAAGGCATTTACTCCATCGATCAAGCTAAGTGCGGAAGCGGAGATCTTAGTAGCAACGATCGGCATTGCATAAGCCATTGCTTCTACAAGCTTAAATTTAGTACCAGCCCCAGTTATTAAGGGACAAATTGCCACTCTCGATTTTAAGTAAATATCCGCCAAATCCGGCACGTATCCAAGGCAATCAACATTTTCTTTGAAAGAGGCGTCAATCTGAATTTCTCGGACTATCTTGCCTGCAATGACGAATCGAGTATCAGGTTTATGGCGAACAATCTCAGGAAAAACTGAATTGAGGAAAAAATTTAGACCATCTTTATTAGGTTGATTATTCGCCCCAACAAACAGCAAATCGTACTTAAACTCTCTGCTTTGATAAGGAACTGTACTGGACCCAGAGATCGACCCTTCAATTAAAGTGGGAACTAAGCGTAACTTGGTGGCTGGCAGGTGTGAACTCAGAATTTCTCTCTCATTTTGAGCATCAATAATTACAGTATCAAATTTATCGATCAGTTTCACCTCTCGTTTGAAATTAGATTCATAGTCAAATTTTAATTTTTCAAATCCCGGTATATTTTTCCTAACTAGACGAAACCTAGACGTGATATCGTGCATATCGATTATTCTAGTAGCTTCACTTGTTTTCTCTGCTGCTAAATGAGCGTAATCTAGATTATTTATCCAGATAAAATCGTAATTTTTCTGAGAGATTAATTGTCGCATATATCTAACATAACCCGGGGGAGCAAAGTAATCAGAATCGACCGGTAATTGTTGCTGTAATATTTTTTGATAATATAAGCTTTGAAGGCGAGTGTATAAAAAATCAACTAGATTGCGATCGCCTTCATAGACAAATATATTATCCACACACTTTAAAATTTCTTGTTTTTGTGCCGCACCCCACTCAACAATTCCAAATTTGTTGCCGCTTACAGCATCTACTTCAAAAAAGTCTTTGCGATCGCTAAAATATTTCATAACCCCCAAAATCCTACCCTGAGTTCCGTTGTAACTGCCAGAATCAATTGGGATTGGCAGGTGGAATAGAATCTTTTTCTTTGCTTGGCTCACTTGGTTTACCTCAATCGCATCTTATTTCCAGTTGAATTAGATATGCACCCCAATTTACACTGAATCAGATTATGTTTTCAGTAAAGTTTTAATTCCTTCGCTGAGACTAATCTCCGGCTCCCAGTTGATAAAGGCTTTGAGTTTAGAGATGTCAGCTAGTAAATGCATTCGTTCAACTTTTCTCACTCGGTACTGACTATTTTATGAAAAAAAGCAATCTCTGTCATACACCCACTAACTCCGCCAGACACCAATTTGCAAAAGTATTTACTCCTCGCACTAAAGGAACAGAAGTCGTGAATCCCAATGCCTTCAACTTAGAGACATCTGCCTGCCAGTTCAACGGCGTCCCAGAGGGAACTACGCCATCAAATTGAGGCGTGCAATTAGACTCTAAACTGCTTAAAACTAAGGTCGCAAGTTTCCTAACAGTGACCTCTTGCCCGCTAGCCAAGTTATAGACTTCACCTTGCATTGGTGCATCACAGGCAATAACCCTAAATGCCTTAGCAATATCTAGGGCATGAATAAAGTCACGACTTTCTTGACCTGTACCTTGTAGAATCAAAGTCTTTTGTGTAATTACTTTTTGGCAAATATCCCACAACACCTGACGACGCAGGCCAGGGCCATAAGCTGAAAAAATTCTTACACTTGCCGTTGCCAAGCCATATACCTGTGTAAATTCTCGACAGAGAACTTCAGATTGCAACTTGTGGAAGCCGTAGGGCGATACTGGTCCAGGGGTTTGAGTTTCGCTGATGGGCAGGGACTCTGGGTTTCCATAAACCGCCGCACTGGAGAGGTAAATAAATCGACAATGCGGCGCATTTAATCGGAGGGCATTTAAGACTTCATAGGTGACAACTGTATTTGCATAAAAGTCAGGAGTTGGTTCCGACATCGATCAGCTTACCGCAGCTCGACCCGCACAGTGAATAAACACATCCGGTTGGTGCTTTTGCAGAATCTCATTCAACTTTGAATCGGGCAACCGGAGTGTATAGTAAGCTGCCAGACTCGCCAGCGGTGCATTTTCAGACGCAGAACTGTCTATCCCAATTACTGACCAGCCTAATTCCAAGAAATACCGTGCGACGTATCGTCCAATAAAACCCGCTACACCCGTGATTAGAATGTTATTAGCCATAGGATTGTCAGTTATCAAATTGCTTACTTAGACAAGACAATTTCAGTTCGATTGTTGCCAGTTTAATTTGGAGATAAATTTACTTACCTGTTGTTAACCTTCCGAGCTGAGTCGTACTGCCTCAGATATAGTCAAAGGACGGAATGAATCCTTTAAGCTAATGTCACCCCGAAGCACATTCAATAACTGTGGTAATTTATCAACTTTGTACTTACACATCCAACGAATTAAAGGTGTAGTAGGAGAATCATTATTAGCTACTGTCGTGCGAAACTTGAGAAGCCGGAAGAACTTGCCTCTTGTGCCAATATACCATTGCCTATGGAAAATCGGAGCAGGTGAATAGAAGTAGATCAATATAGCTGTCGCCAGGATAATCGGGCTAAGTAATAGTAGCAAAAGAAAGGCGGCAATTGAGTCCATCCATTGCTTGGGCTGGAGACTAAGCTGGCTTTGCTTTTGAAATTTTTTTTGAAGAGTCCCCCATAGAAACACGGGTTTGTTCGCTTGCTCGCAGGCATCTGCCCAGAGCTTCAGCGTTGCCTCACCTGGGGTGGGATGGAGGCGAACCAGCCGTACCGGAGATTGTTTCAAGCATTCTACTAGCTGTTGCTCAGTCTCAAACGCCAAAATATAGGGCTGTTCGCTCTGCGATCCCAGGCTGACGAATAACATTCCCTGTCGCCATTTTAGAATGCAGTGAGGTAAATAGTTGTTTGAATGCTGTTGCTCTACAGAAGAATAGATCTTTAAAGTTGAGAGTTTTGATTTTGCCATCGGTTCTTATTACCGTGCCCGAATCTGAATAATTATTTTTTGTAGATTAAAATCACCCTGAAATGAAAATCTCCCTATAGGGGATTGCTTCAGTAGATTCATTTTTCTGCTATAACACACTTTAAGAGCAAGTCAATACTTCGTCATCTTTTTTTTGAAATCTAGGATTTGTACACTCTTGACAAAATATACAATCTATATATTAACCCACATTCCGCACCCACTATATAGCGTTTCACAACCATGACTTCGTACAGATCTAGGGTAAGTCAAAATACTCAAGGTACTAAACATAGCCAACCTAAACGTCAACTCCACTACAGTTAGAGTATGTGGCAGCTAAGGGTGCGGAATGTGGGTATTAAAGGGACGTGAATAACTGATGTCGATCGCTCCATCGAGCAGTCGATCGTCAGATCAACGAAACGTTTCTATGACTTCACATTGGGTATGTTGCCCTTTTTGAGACTACTACCCCCATTCGCGATCAGCCCGATCGTATTTAATTTGTTCAGCATGGCGGTAGTCTCAGTGAGTGCGGTTTTTGTTACCAGGTCAATGCGTGCCACCAACACTACCCCCCGGCAACAGGATGCAATCAGCAGAGCATCTACCATTCCTAAAACGGGAGGTGCATTCAGCAGAACTAAGTCATAATTCTGCTCAAACCCAGCCATTAATCTCTGCATTTGGGGAGAACTTAACAGATTTACTGGATCTTCGGGTATTGACCCAGAAGTCAAAATATCAATATATAGGTCGGATGATGAAATATGACTGCGTATTGGGACTGTAGCGTTACTTTCCAGCAGAGTAGAAAGCCCGTGCTCATTAGGAAGATTGAGCTGTTTATGCAGCATAGGCTGACGGAAATCAGCATCAATTAGCAGTACCCGTTGATGCAGACGCGCAGCACTAATTGCCAAACCTAATGCGATCGTTGATTTTCCCTCACCATCCAATGCCGAAGTAATGATTAAAGGACTGAAAGTCGAACCAGAATTTTGAAGTTGAATGTTCTTATAAATTAGGTCAAAGGATTCCCAAGCAGGTGGACTATGAATTACTTCAATCGTACAAGGCATCATATCTTCTGGCTTGCCAAAAGGTAGCTTGATGATTGGTTCGGTTGCCCAAGCGGCAGAGGCTTGTCGCTTGCCGAAAGGTAGCTTAATGATTAGTTTGTTCTTGACCTGCGGTAGCTGTGGAGTCATTCCTAGTAGAGGCAGGGCAACCAGTTTTTTTAACTGATCGGAGCTATGAACAGAATCATCCAACATATCGCGAGCAAAAGCCACAGCCACACCCAAGAACAACCCAACCACGACACCCAGCATAATGTTCTGTTGTTTTTTGGAAACACTCCCTGTACCGGGTTGTGGTACTTCAACAACTTGCCAATCAAATCCACCTCTGGCAATTTCCAGGCTTAATTCCTGCCGTGCTTTCTCTAACTGTTGAAATGTTTCACGCTTGAGTTGTAGGTCTGTTTGTAGACGAGTGTATTTAGCTAATAGATTAGGAAACCGATCGAGTTCTACACGAAGCTGCTGCTCTTTTTTTGCCAGTGCTTCGTCGCGTGCAGTTAGGCCTTTTAAGTTTGGCTGAATCTCCAGAAGCTTAGTAGCGATAGTTAAGTCAGTTGCGCCGAGTTGCCTTTCTTTCAAAAAGCTTTCTCCCGTACCCGGGAGTTGAGCAGAACCTTCTGGTGTAGCACGTTGCCCTTCTGCTTGCAAGAGACTTAGTTGCTTGTTGCGCTCCGAGAGTAGCTTTTGAATAACTGGGTTGTTGTCAGTGAAGCGTATCCGTTGTTGGGCGATCGCTAAATCTGTCTTTTGGATTTCGTTGAGTAAGGCTTGATAACGAGAAGACTGACTTAGCCGTGCCGCAACGAGCGCTTCCTGCGGAGAACTAGCAAGTTGCTGCTGCAAAGAATCGTATTGAGCCCGAAGATCCTTTCTATTCGCCTGGTTTGTCCGTCGCTCCTGCTGAATGTTGTTAATTGCCTCAGTCAGAGCTTTTGCTTGTGCTTCCGGCTCAATTAGATTTTGATTTTTGCGAAACTCTTCTAAGGCCGCCTCAACTTGAGCAACGTTCTTACGAACCTTGGGTAATTGTTCATCAATGAAGGTCAGACCTTTAGTTAAACGTAGTCTCTGCTGTTCTCGGTTGTAATCCAGATAAACCCGTTGCATTATTTGTAGCACTTTTTGGGTTTGAGTCGGATTATTAGCCGTGTAAGTTACTTCAAAAATCTTAGTCTCGGTTTTTGCCTTCTCATCCGCCACTTGAGCAACGACTAAGGATTTTTTAATCTCCTCTACACCAATCTCTGGGTACTCAGGGCGAAGCAATTCCACCGCCCTTTGGATGAGCTGAGAACCTTGCATCAGAGTAAGCTGAGTAGCATTGTCTATCACAATATTAGAATCAGCAAACTGATGATCTGTTTTACTGTCTTTTTTGCCTTGATAATTAGGCTCTACCAGGAGCTGCATTGAGCTTTTATAGGTAGGCTCCTCCTTCAACGCTTTTGCAGCGGCAGCAGCCAATACAATACACAAAACACTTAGCAACCAAAAGCGCCTGCGGATTAAAACTGCAAACAGTTGTCCATAGCCCGCTTCTGTTTCAGCCATTGAGTTGATAGGGTTTTCAGTCACTTCTACGCCTCGGTCATAAACCTATTAAACCAATTATATTTATGGCTGATGACGGCCACAAACTTCCTCAATCACCCCCTCTACTTTTTTAAAGAAAACTTCTTCGGAAAAGTTACCGATCGCATGGTCTCGAATTTTTTCGTAATCCCATGCAATCTTACTGGACTCAACTACTGCTGTGTGAATCGCTTCAGGTGTCTGTAGATTGAAAAAGACCCCAGTCTCACCTGGGATCTGAGTATCTAATACACCACCCTTGCCATAGGCAATTACGGGCGTTCCACTAACATTAGCTTCCACTGGAACTAAGCCATAATCTTCCAAGGCAGCAACAATAAGACCACGAGATTTAGACATCAACTGACTACGTTCTGTATCGCTGACATGACCGAGAAATTTAATATTTTTTAAACCTCTAGACTTAAGACGCTCTCGCTCTGGGCCATCACCCGTTATCAATAATGGCAATCCCAGCCAATTGAATGCTTCAATAATCACATCAATGCGTTTGTAACCAATAAGACGAGCTGAGGTCAAATAAAAGTCCTCCTTATCTTTGGAGAAAATAAATCTGTTGATGTCAATGGGATAGTTAATAACAACTGATGGCTTTCCATAAAATTGCTGGATACGACTGGCAACCGTGCTGGAATTAGCAATGTAAAAGTCAGGCTCCTGAGATGAATCTAGATCGGCTTTTCTCATCTGCTGAAAAATCGGTTCTAGCATACCAGAAAGATTTCGATAGGTACCATAGTCTCGAAGATAAGTTGTGGTATCCCACAAAAAACGGGTGACATTGTGACAGAAACAAATATGTTTTGCTCCTGGTCTTTTTCGCACAGCTTTAGCAAAGCTCGTGGTACTGCTGATAATCAGATCGTAGTCTTTTAGATCCAAGGCTCGAAAGGCTGAAAAATAAAATGGAGCCATTAGCCTAAAATTCTTACTTGCCCCTGGAACATTCTGAAGTACAGTTGTGCGAACTTCACGTTCACCTAGATCAATAGTTCGTTTAGGTTCGTACAGAGACGTGAAAATATCAGCATTGGGATAGCGTTTGCAGAGCAATTCAAATACACGCTCTGCCCCACCGGGTTATGTTAGGTAATCATGGACTAGTGCAATTCTCATACTACTCTCTCTATCTTCTAGCATTCGACACCGACGATGCCGTTTTGCAAATACTTCTTCTTTCACCCTTACTAGAGTGCGTCAACAATTCAGCCAGACAGCGGAAGCACCAAGGTACATCGCACCGAGAAAGTTGGTTACACCCTAGACAAATGTATCGCGATCGCCCGATACTGCTTCAGTTGGGCCCATCAGTTTTCGATTCCGTTGACGAGCCTTGTAGAAGTCCCGATCGTAAGCACGAGGGTTACATCGCTTGCGCTTAGGCAGAATTACTACTATCTTGCCTTGTACATGAAGCAGATTAATCGCCCGTTGATCAGTATCATACACTCGATCGGCAATCACTGTGTCGGCGATCGCATCAGGCAGAAGTTTTTCAGACTCATAGAAATCTCACGGGAGTTTGGAAACCCTGTGGCTTGAACCACGGGAGGAAAAACGACACGGGATACTTCAGTATTCCCTCAAGCCTTCGGTTGGTGTAGCTCTCATCGAAAACTTGGGTTTGAAACCCCGTCCTTGTAGGACGGCTTTACTTTGACACTCCTCGGCCTGAAG
>DMYK01000127.1:4058-4746 GCA_003483675.1 Microcoleaceae cyanobacterium UBA11344 | reverse complement strand
AAATCCGCATCGCCGCCGCTGGTGAGGTAGGGGCGAAATAAACCTACTGTTTCTAACCCTTGCTTGCGTACAGCTAAATTGGCGGTTTGACCGTATGCACAAAAAGGGTGAGCTAGTGTATGTTTTTGAGATAAAGTATTTTGGCGATCGGCGTGTTGTTCTAAGATAGTTTTACCAGGTAATGCGACTATTTCCCCGGCGCTAATTCCTACTTCCAAGTCAACAAATGGCTTAACTAAATTTTCCAACCAGTCAGATTCCGGGCGACAGTCTGCATCGGTAAAGGCAATTATTTCACCTTTTGAGCCGTGAATTCCTTTATTGCGGGCGGCGTAGGAACTTTGAATCTGGTTTTCGGTGAGGTGGCGAATAGTTATTCTATCCAAATTGCCTCCGCCTCTTACCAAAGTAGGGTTAGAAACTACTATCTTACTTCCCCCCCTTACCAAGGGGGGGACTGAGGGGGGGTNNAGAGGCTGCTGTTTCGAGGATTGCTGAAGTGCGATCGCCACTTTTGTTGTCTACTAAGAGATATTCTACTTTGTTTGGTGCATAAGTTTGCGATCGTAAACACTCGATTAAATCCGGCAAATCCGCCTCGCCGTTGTAAATTGGCACTACCACCGAAACTTCCGGTAAAAACATTTTAATCATTCAAAAACAACTCTTCCTTCGCGCTCTTCGCGTC
>DMYK01000127.1:0-4048 GCA_003483675.1 Microcoleaceae cyanobacterium UBA11344 | reverse complement strand
ATTAATTTCCCTTGTATTAACTGGGGATATCAATTCTCAAAATTATCACTTCCGAGCCTTAAACGGGCAAGATGCCCATTCCACAACTACCTTTTAATTCTTGTGGAACAGGCATCTTGCCTGTTATTGACAGTAGAAAATATCTCTTATAGCCCCTGCACAATCCGTTCCAAAATCCGCTGTTAACTGTTTCCCATCAACACAAGAATCACCAAAAACCCGTTAGTTAAATAAAAGATGCCAACCACCTTAGTTTCCAACCAGCCAGACAGTTCTAAATGATGGTGAAGAGGAGCCATTTTTAACAGACGCTTGCCGATTCCATCCGGGCCTTTTGTAGCTTTGTAATAACTTACTTGAGCAATTACTGACAGCGTTTCTACCAAGAAAATGCCGCTGATGATTAATAATACCCAAAGGCTATTTGTTAATAAAGCTACCGCACCCAACGCACCTCCCAAGGCCAAGGCACCTGTATCTCCCATAAACACGCGGGCTGGATTGCGGTTGTGAGTCAAGAAACCCAAACAACTGCCGCTCATGCAGACGCAAAATATCATTAATTCTGGCGAATTTGAAGCTACAGATGCACCTAATCCCAAAAGTGCGATCGCCCCTAAACCTCCCATCAACCCGTCAACACCATCGGTAAGATTAGTAGCATTGCTTTCGGCAACCAGTACAAAACCCGCCAGTGGCCAGAATAGCAAACCTAAAGGCAATACAATGCCAAAAGGCAAAGCAATATTCGTAGAAACAGTTGGTTGATGAAACATCAGCCACAGACAAAATAGAGCAGCAAAACCCACTTGCAAAGCCAATTTCATCCGAGGAGAAATACCTTTGTTCGACTTGCGGCGCAGAATTTGCCAGTCATCCAGCCAGCCGATAAAACCATAAGCTAAAGTTAAAGCCGATACTGCTACAACATCTGAGTTAAACCTAGACCACAGCAAAGCGACTACAACCCCCACCGGCACAAAAAACACTCCTCCCATTGTCGGTGTTCCCGCTTTTTTCAAGTGGGCTTGGGGGCCGTCTTCGCGAATTATTTGTCCTGCTTTGAGTTTTTGGAGTAAAGGCACCACTACATAGCCCAAACCGGATGCAACTACAGCACAAACAACTAGGGGAATAAATAGCGATGCAGGTGAATTCCACAATCTACCAGATGCCACATCTAAACCGATAGCTGCAATCCCCAGCCCCAAACCCAGCAGTAGGAATAAATTCCTACCTGTAAGTCTTAAAGGCATACTCAAAGAAACTTTCTCNNNNTCACACACACCATTGGAAAATCAGCAATTGACAATTAGGGAATCAGGCGCGGCACAGACTGTTGAGAAAGTTGTGAGTTTTTTTCTGCTGTTTGTCCTGGTTAATTCCTTCATCCTTCTAGTAGCTATTCGTCGCCTGCTGCGACATCATCTCCAGATTCTTCATCTTCAAGGTCGTCGTAAGGATTGTCGTCAACGGCCATCAATTCCGCGATTTCTTCTTCGTGCAGATAGTCGGGTTCTTGAAGATCTCTTGCTAATAGGCGATTGTTAGATTCTAACCAGTCTAAAAGAGAAGATTGCTGCTTTAATGGAATTACGTCCGCAGGCAAATGGCGAGGTATTTGGCGCAGAGATGGGTTGTACATAATTCTCGGTTTGTGAGTACAAAGATGCGATCGACTTGAGCTAATTTACTAACTGACTACTCCTTCGATCTAGCCTCGTAAAATCCGGTATTTAGCAGGGCTAAGGTATTATACCACAGGCTGCATTTGGTTCCGGATCGAGGTACGATGGCTTATGGTCAAGGCGATCGAACGCTTCCTTGGGCGCTAGATTAACATAAATCAGCCCTTAGTAATTCTATTTTTGCAGTAATATTTTAATTTGAAACCATAGTTGTGAAAAGATCGTTGGATACATGGCGATCGATTGAGTCGATCGAATCCACTCTACACATCCAGTCTCAAAAGCTCAAACTGTTTGAGAGTAGAGCTTTGATCGATTCTGAAACATCAAAAATTTCTCAGTGAAAATCTCTGCAACTTGCGTCAAGGACAAGAAATCTCAGAATGGACATAACAGCGGCGGTTTTATATAGCAAAGACGGCTACGACACAGGTGGCCAAAGGCTTCTGGGGCGTCATTCAGCCGGAGAAGGGTTTCTCAAAAGCTTAGTCCAACACGGAAGTGCTGACTCTCTCTACTGTTGCGCCGACAGCGAAGCAACATTTCAAGAGTTTTGTACCCGCATTCAGCCCTGGCTTTCTCAACCTCGGAAAGTCCGGTGGATCAAGAAAGATCGACCCGATTTGCTATCTCAACCTGGTACAATTTATCGACCCGATCCCGCCCTTGCAGATCTGGTTTGGGGGCGTAGATTTGTCAATCAGCGGGCCTACAGCATTTGCGGCGTTACCCACACAATTGCTACCAAGTACGTCATGGAATCGATCGGTAACTTAGTAACCGCACCGGTGCAGCCTTGGGATGCCCTCATCTGCACATCTGCCGCCGTGAAAACTACAGTTGAACGAGTTATGACTACGTGGTCTGAGTATCTAGCTGAGCGTACAGGCGGTCAATCAGAAATTTTGGTCAAATTGCCAATTATTCCGCTAGGAGTGGATTGCAGCGCGTTTCCGCAGGGTGTGGATGCACTTAATATGCGCCGCCAACAGCGACAAGAGCTCGACATTTCTCCCGACGATATTGTCGTATTATTTGTCGGCAGATTAACTTTTTCCGCCAAAGCTCATCCAGTACCAATGTACATCGCCCTGGAACGCGCGGCGCAACAAACCAAGACTAAAATTCACTTAATCCAAGCCGGTTGGATCGAAGATCCGAGAGAAGAACCCGACTTTAAAAACAGCGCGAAAGTTTTTTGTCCCTCAGTAAATACTATTTTTTTAGACGGGAGAAAGCCAGAAATTAGAGTAAATATTTGGTCTGCTGCCGATATTTTCATTTCGCTTTCAGACAACATTCAAGAAACCTTTGGACTCACGCCAATTGAAGCGATGGCGAATGGATTGCCGGCCATTGTCTCCGATTGGAATGGATATAAAGAATCAGTCCGCCACGAAATAGATGGTTTCAGAATTCCCACACTCATCCCGCCACCGGAATCTTGTTTAGATTTAGCCATAAATTATCTCGACGGTAGTTTGAATTGGCCGACTTACATGGGTCACACTTCCCTAGCCACAGCAGTTGATATTGATGCTTGCACTCGCGCTTTGTGCCAATTAATTGCAGACAGTGAATTGAGAAAGCGGATGGGCGAAAATGCCAGACAAAGAGTGAGAGAGATTTATGATTGGAAAGTGGTAATTGCGGCTTATGAAAAGTTGTGGCGGGAATTAGCAGAAATTCGCCTTTCTGCACCGGAATCAGCACCTGTGAAAGCGGGAATGCCGCCTTATCCCCTGGGTGACGATCCATTTCGGGTATTAAGCCATTATTCGACTAGAACTTTAAGCAATGATATGATATTGAGTCTGGGGGGAATAGCCACACCGGAACTTTTGAAGCAGTTACAAACCATTTGGTTTACCAGTTTTGGTCAAGACAGGAGAATATCTGTTAGCATTCAGATGGAGATCTTGGATACAATTAAGCAAGAAGGTGCTGTCAGCGTCGGGGAAGTTATCAGACTCTATGCCAAAAACGAGCAAGAATTAGCATACCTGTATCGAACTCTGCTCTATTTGGTGAAGTTTGATATCTTAGTTGTTGGTTATTAGTTATTGGTTATTTGCCGTACCCTGAGCGGAGTCGAAGGAGTGATTAGTTATTGGTTATTTGCCGTGCCCTGAGCGGAGTCGAAGGGTCGAAGGGTTATTTTATAACAGTCAACAGCCAACAGTCAACAGTCAACCGTCAACAGTCAACCCAACAAAATTATGATTGGAAAATCTGGACTCTTAGAAATAATTGCCGGTAAAAATCGCGGTTTGCTGGCGACGGCTAGCGACAAACAAGCGATTTTAAGTGCGATCGCCCAATTGGAAGATTACAACCCAACACCTCGCCCTGTGGAAGCC
>DMYK01000322.1 GCA_003483675.1 Microcoleaceae cyanobacterium UBA11344 | reverse complement strand
ACAGAACTCGCAGAATGCTAGCAATACTATGGATTGATTCCATCGCCCTAATTTCATCAATTGCCTGTTGGAAATCACCTTCGCTAACATCATAAGTCACGACCACAATTTCTGCTAAATCGCCGTGAATTCCCGTCTGCACAACGGATTCTAAACTAACTTTGTGATCGCCGAAACAAGTGCCGAGTTTACCAATTACGCCCGGATGATCCAGCGTCAGAAACCGAGCGTAAAATCGCGTTACAAGTTCCTGCATTTCTGCAATTTTGCAGTAGTGTTGGTGATGGCAACTCAGCAAAGGATGGGGAATAGGAACAGTTTCGGTTTTCAGAATAGCCGCAATATTCATTATGTCCGATACTACCGCGCTAGCTGTGGGCCCCGCACCGGCACCGCGCCCGTAAAACATCACTTGTCCGATCGGCTCTCCTTCTACTAAAATTGCATTGTAAACACCATTGACACTCGCCAGCGGATGAGTTTTCGGGACGAAAGTAGGATGCACTCTAATTGAAAGCATTTCTGTATCAAGTGTTGACTTGATATCTTGAGCAATAGCTAGCAATTTAATCACAAATCCCAGCTTGTCTGCATACTCAATATCAGCCGCACTAACTTGTCTGATACCTTCGCAGTAAACATCTTTTAAATTGATGCGTCCGCCAAAAGCTAGGGAAGCTAAAATAGCTATTTTATCCGCAGCATCTAATCCATCTACATCGGCTGTGGGGTCAGCTTCAGCATAACCTAATTCCTGTGCGTCGGCGAGCACTTCGGCAAAGTCTGCACCTTCTGTTTGCATCCGCGTCAGGATGTAATTAGTTGTGCCATTAACGATACCGACGACTGTTTGAATGCGGTTTGCACCTAATGATTGTCTGAGAGTTTGGATAACTGGAATGCCGCCGCCGACAGCAGCTTCTAACATTACATAAACGCCTTTTTCGTTGGCGGCATCAAATATTTCATTGCCATAGCGGGCAATAACTGCTTTGTTGGCGGTGACAACGTGCTTGCCGCTAGCAATAGCTTGCAGAATGAGCGATCGCGCCGGTTCCAATCCCCCAATCAATTCTACTACAATATCAACTTCAGGGTCAGTGACGATCGCTTCCAGGTCAGTTGTCAGCACATTTTCTGGCAATTGTAAAGACCGAGTTCGAGAAATATCGCGCACACCCACCCGATAGATTTCCAATTCCTGCAACAGCGGATGGCGGCCATCTGGGGAGAGCAAAATCTCTGCCGTTCCCGCGCCCACAGTACCTAAACCTAGCAAACCAATTTTGAAAGCCACGACTTTGACCCGTAAAAACTCAATTAACCTACAATCATTGTAAAATATTTTGGACTAAAGTATCTTAATTACTAGATATCTGTTGGAAAAATGCCGACAGTTACTATCACTTAATCAGTAAAATTAACAAAACCCACACTGAGACTATCACAATTGCCAGTTTTCCTTCCTTGATCAATTGGTGTTGCTGTTTGCCCATTTCTTCTAACAACCGTTTCTGCTTTTCTTGCTCCAGTTTTCCTTCCCTGAGCAATTGCTGTTGCTGTTTATCCATTTTTTCTAACAACAGTTTCTGGTTTTCTTGCTGATGATATGTCTCAAGTTTAAACGCCACCTCGCGCCCTTCCTGAAGCTCGCGGCGCAGCTCTTTTAAACCCGCAGATCCCCCTATTTCCTTGATTAAAGACTCAAATGATGTATAAAGCTTATTTAACTCTCGTTTTTCTTGCAAAAATTTATTGTATGTACTCTCATTCTGTTCAGTTAGCTGACGAATTTCTGCCAATTGCGTCAGAGCTTCACTTTTCGCACGGGATATCCCCACCTCTATAACTTCTACGATTTCTGCTTTCGCCGTTTCTACACGGGATATCTCCACCTCAATAACTTCTGCGATTTCTGCTTTAGCTGTTTCCGCACGGGATATCTCTGGTTGAACTTCACTTGTCGCACGGGATATCTCTAGCTCAAATTCGCTTTTCGCACGGGATATCTCTACCTCAAATTCGCTTTTCGCACGGGATATCTCTACCTCAATAACTTCTGCTATTTCCGCTTTCGCCTTTTCCGCAGCGGATACATCTAACTCAACTTCCTTTACTTGCTCAAGCACCTTATTAGCTGCTGTGATACCCTCACTAATCATTTCCGACAGAAGTTTGAGTTCATCGGCTATTTCAAAATCATTTTGCATTTTCACAACTTACCTCTATTACAGTGACTTCATAATAAATTATTTCAGTCTATTTGTCTAACGCATCTGGAAAAGGGCGATCGAGCATAGCCTGACAGAGTAACGATACCAAAGAGCCAGAACGATTGGCTATTTTATCAGATAAAGGAAAATGTTTTGGTATAGGTTCCCCTATTTTCTCACGGACTCGCGCTGCTTCATAGAATAATTTTTTGTGCTCTAAATCTTTGGCAATACTTTCTACTAAACGTTTATATTCCTTCTCATTACTATGTTGAAAACCAGACGCTTCCTCAACTGCTTGCCAAGAACAGTTCATTGCCCGTAACAGCAAACAGCGTAGAGAAATATTCTCAGACGGAACATTTTTTAACTCCTCTTTTAAAGAGTTAGTGCAATCAGTATCGTTTTCTAATTCCTTTGGCAAATCATTGTAATGCTTCTGCAATCTCTTGATTGCTTCTTGCTCCCATTCGTAAAGACTTTCACTTTCAACTTTAGCTAAATTTAAAACAAAATAAGTATCTAAGTATGGATGCCCATTGTCACAGCCTTTCATCAACTTTTCTTGAGTTTCTTGAGGGTTATCTTTGAGCAGGCTTACGTCAACACCACTCGCAAATTCAGTAATCCAATTAGCAGCTTGTTCCGCATCAATAGCATCAATAGTTTGGCAACATTCAAAGTACCTCCTACCAATTCTCTCTATTTCTTCTGTAGTTGCTACCACTAATAAGCGAGAGCGAGGGCGCGTTAGCAATGTGTACCATTGAAAACTCTCTTCTAACTGAGATGTCCCATTATTCTCAAATATCCGAAAAGCTACGCAAGCATCAAACTCGCGTCCTTTAGCTTTTTCTGCATTTAAAATTTCTAGTCTCCGTTGCTTTCCATCTGGATTAGTCCAAAGGACTTTCACCTGGTTTGCTGACTGCTGAAGAAAATACCTTTCACCCTGTCCCTCTCCAGATGGGTTTACTCGCGAATCAAAAGAGTCTAAAAACTCTAAAGCTAACTCCGATGAAGGGTATTCTAGTAAGCGCACTTGCTCACCTTCTTCAACAGCATATTCAGGATCGCTTGGTTCGGGAAAATGCCGGCAACCATGCCTAGCATTATTGGCAAATTCTAAAAACTGATTGGCAAACTTTAAGATATGGCGTGAATTTCGATAATTGTACTTAAGTTCAATGCGCCTGCCTAAATGTAGTTGCCCCCAGTCAAAGTCTACGGGTTGAATTCTCTGATTTAAGTCTCCCAACAACCAGAGAGAAGTTGAAGGTCTCTGGTTTTCCCAAGCTTCTCTTACAGCAATTAGAGCTTTTAACTGAGCTAACAAAAAATCTTGGGATTCATCGACAATTAAAATAGTAGGCCGGTTTTGGTAAGGAGGGGGAGGCGGAGCAGATATAAGTTGAGTCGCAACACCGAAGTTGCAGAGGCGATTCCCTAACCTCTCTAACCTTCTTGTCCACAATTCTGGTCTAATATTCTCAAGAATTTCAATACGTTCTCTATTTTCTTGGAAGATGGCATTTCTATTGTTGTTACCATTTTCCCGATCCAGAACAAAAGCTTGATATAGCAAAACATCTCGCGAACTAATATTTCCTAAATTGGGTGCTAAACCCTCGAATCTCACTAATTCTCGCAGAGCCGTTAATTCTTCCTCTGAAGTTGCTAGGCGAGCGCCCAATTCTGGCTTTACTTTACGTACCCAATCAGGAAAGGTTCCAAGCCAAAAACCTTCTGAATTTTGCTCTTTTATCTTCTTGATCTCTGAGTAATTTTCCAAATCTTCACGCACTGCTGGAGGAACAATAAGCATTGTGTTCCACCCTT
>DMYK01000126.1 GCA_003483675.1 Microcoleaceae cyanobacterium UBA11344 | reverse complement strand
AATAACCTGTTCCCCCTAAAATTGCTGGAATATCCCCTACTCGTGTAGACAAAATCGGCTTAGCCATTGCCATGCCATCTGTCAGCTTGAGCGGAAACTGAGCCAGCGCTGTGAGAGTATCTCGCTGAGGAACAACGACAATGTGAGCCGCCGCTACAACTTCAGGCATCGTCTCGACTGGAAACCTTGGCAATTTAATAATCCAACGCCCCCATTGTTGCATAAGTTGATCATCATAATCATCATAGGGACTTCCGCCGACGATCGCTAATTTTAAATCTGGCTCATTTAACTGTTCGAGGGCCATCAAAACATCTTCAACACCTTTGTGAGGTCTCGGTGCACCGGGAAACATTAAAATTCTATACCCAGATAAGCCGTAACGCTGTCTGCTCAATTCAGGATTATATTTAGCAGGGTCGAACATTTCAGTATCTTTCCCATTCGGCAAATATATGCCACCAAAACGCTGTTTTAAAAACTCAGTATCCACTGTGACAGCATCGGCGCGGGAAACTAAACTTTCCATCCACTTGACATATAGCGGATGATCTGGTTCTCTCAATTGACCATTTTTTTTGCAAATGTCTCGATAAAGTTGTTTGAAATCAGGGCGATATTTCCATTCATCTCCACCGAACCAGCTAAGTTCCCAGTCATCTATATCTAAAATTACACGGCGGCGAGTCTCCAGTTTTTTTAGCAACGATAAACCAAAGCTTGTAGGTTTAGGTTTGACTGCATAAATAATATCCCCATCTATTTTTTTCAAAACTTGTTGAGCACTCATCAAAAACCCCGGATAGTTGTTCCCCGGTATCGCACATACCGGGATGCCTCTAGGAGGAATTGCGTACAATTCCTTGCCAAACTGAAATCCTATCACTTCTACTTCGCAGTTAAGCTTAATCAGGATTTGAGCTAGAAGAAAAGCACGAATTGCACCTCCTCCCGACAAATCGCTCACCACTAACGAAACTTTCACTTGGTATGTTTTTTATAAAAGTTGCTTGATTTTCCTGCTTAACCGAGATTTTGTCAAGGTTAGTAAAGCAAAAAATAGTTTTTTCGGTTGATATAATATTGAAACTTTGAGTGATTTACTAAAGTTTATTTTAAGCGCCAGGGATTGTTAAGTTGATTTGGTAAAAATAGTTGAGCAGTGCGATCGACTATTCTAGTAAAGAGAGTTCTCGTCACATTCTTCGCATACTGCGGACGGTAAGGGTAAGTACAGTGCATCACCTTAATCGGCTCGTCAATCCTATAAAGTTCTTTCCATTTATCCAAGTAATTGTAAACGGGCGACAAGGTTTTCATTTTCGGGTTGACAGATGCAATAGCAGCGGCAAAAGCACCCTGGTCTCTTAAGAGTAGCACATCTTGATGGGCAACTACAATCTCGAAATATTTCTTAAAACAAGTGAATAATTCCTGATTTTTACTGCTGTTTGTAAAAGCTATAAATCCGCCATTATATTGAATACTATTTTCCTTGAGCGGTAATCCGACTGATTGCAGAGTTGACAGAATATCTTGCTTGACTCTTAATAAATTTGAAGCTTTAGCAATCAAAGGTTGAACATCTTCTGTTACTAAAAAATTAAATTCATCTAAATATACAAATACCTCATTGATTGGTGATAGCAAACAAATATCAGAATCCATGTAGATTGTTTTTTCAAAAGGCGAGGCTTGATCTAAAGCTAGTTTGGCTTGCCGTGAAGCTAAAACTGGATTTTCATTAGAGGGTACTGGTTGCAAAATTACATTTTTAAAAGCCTTGAGTAAGGGATATAAATAGCGTGGAACTCCCTCAATCAAAATCACAATTGGTTCTTGATGAAACTTACGGACAGAAGCTAGAAAATGTATGCAGTCTTGAAATGAGTACAATCCAATTAAAATGGTGATAAATCCTCTATCCATATCTTTTCTCTAACGATAGTAAAAGTCAAAATTTAATAAGGCAATTAACTGTGTTTTTAATAACCGATAGAGATATTGCCAATGCTCAAACTGCAATTTATCCAAAACTTTATCCCAAAAGGTTCTTACTTGATTTTTTTGCCAGTCCCAATGAGCAAAAGAATGCTCCATAATTTGAGCGAGTTCCTGCCACCCGTCACTACGAATATTCCACCCAACTTTAGCAGTTGCTAACCCAATGGGATTACCGTCTTTTGTTTTGACTTTTTGCACTTCAAAAAATCTTCCAATCTTTCCCCATTCTTGAATAAACTGAATTTCTTTCCCATTGTCTCTCGCAATTACGAACAAATTTTCTTGAACAAAACTTACCCGTTCCAATGGTAATTCTAGCTTTTTTGCTAATTTATGAATCGCCTCTTTTCTCCCCGGTAATGATTGATTTGGCGGATGTTCTAGAATGGGAATAAACCCTTTACAAGTAATTCCTGACATCCATTCTCTTTCCGGCACTTTTCCTGTGATTCTTGTATCTGCATCAACAAAAATTGTCACTCGGAATAATTCTAAGGCTTTTTTTAGTGCAAATCGTTTATCATTATAACAATAATCTACACCTTCGCGACTTTTTTTAAAGGCAAAAACATTCGTCAAATTCTGAAAGTCATTTGGGTTGTCAGTACAAACAACTAGCATCGTCCCTAGAGAATGAGTTTCTAAGTCTGCTGCTAGTTGTTTGGCTAATTCGCGATACTTTTTCCGAAAAGCCAAGGTGCAAAAACAAAAATCTTTGTGACTGTTTAACATTATTTTCGACTCAATTTTTGCACTTGTTTTATTTGAGTTTATGCTAACTGTGGCGTTTTTGATGCCATTGCCAAGCATGGGAGATAATATCTTTGATATCTGGATATTCGGGAACCCAACCGAGTGTTTTTATGGCTTTTTCGCTGCTGCCAACTAAAGCAGGAGGGTCTCCCGGCCGCCGATCGCACTCCACAGCTTTTATCTCTTTTCCTGTCACTTGACGGGCAGTTTCTATCACCTCTTTTACCGAAAAGCCACCGCCGTTACCCAAATTAAAAAAGTCTGATTTCCCGCCATTTAACAAATATTCTAATCCCAAAATATGAGCCGATGCCAAATCGTTAACGTGAATGTAATCCCGAATGCAAGTACCGTCAGGAGTCTCGTAATCAGTGCCAAAAATTGCGATGGAATCTCGCTTTCCCAAAGCAGCAAACAACACCAGCGGGAGCAGGTGAGTTTCTGGGTTGTGATCCTCTCCCAACAACCCACTCGGCTCTGCACCACCGGCATTAAAATAGCGGAAGGAAACAGACTTAAAGTTATAAGCAGTGTCAAAATCCGACAAAATCCGTTCTACCATTAACTTAGTAGCACCGTAGGGATTGATCGGGTTTTGCGGGTGATCTTCTGTGAGGGGAATCCTCTGGGGCACGCCGTAAGTTGCACAGGTAGAAGAAAACACAAACTTATTCACCCCAGCCGCGATCATCGCCTCCAAAAGGGTAATAGTGCCAATTACATTATTGCGGTAATATTTAGCGGGATCGGTAACAGATTCGCCCACGTAAGCGTAAGCAGAAAAGTGCATTACCGCTGCAATATTGTGAGTGGAAAATAGGCTGTCGAGCCGAGGGCGATCGCTGATATCCCCAACCACCAATTCTACCTGCAAAACCTGCTCTACTAAATCTCTGTGCCCGTAAACTAAATTATCCAGAATCACCACACCGTAACCGGCGCGCTTTAGTGCTAATACTGCGTGAGAGCCAATGTAACCAGCTCCCCCCGTCACCAAAATAGTTCCCTTTTCTGCACTCATAATATTGCTGCCTTTGCTTAGATGTTCGGCTGTTTATGATCTTATTTTACTACTTCAATCAACAAATTTGAGGCGACCGGTTTGAAGATAATCAAAAACTCGATTAATTTGATATCGTTCCTCCTCAGAAATTTTATCATCGGACAGGATAGCCGAAGTCAGCATCAAATGTTCCCGACGAGCGAGCTTGCCAGATGAGACGATCCGCTCTACTATTTGAGAAATCGTTAAGTTGGATTGGTTGGGAGATGTTCGCATAAGTCGATGTTTCTATGTAATAATTAAAGCAGTTGGCAGTTTTTGACGAAGCAGCTCACCAGTCTCATTGTATAAATAATTATCGTTCACAGGCAGCTCTTTGATAAACAACTCGATCAAAAACTATGCAAGTTTATCGACTTCCCGTACTCTCTGACAACTATATTTTCTTGCTCCATGATCGCGATCGCCACACAGCCGCAGTCGTCGATCCAGCGCAAGCACAGCCAGTCTTGCAGCAACTGCAAGCACTCGGAGCCGAATTAATCCAAATTTTGATTACGCACCACCACAGCGACCACGTAGGTGGCAACCAGCAACTGATCGATCGCTTCCCCCAAGTTAAAGTTTACGGCGGCGCAGAAGACCGAGGCAGAATTCCGGGACAGCAAGTCTTTTTACAAGCGGGCGATCGAGTTTCTTTCGCCAACAGAACCGCCTCCATCCTCTTCATACCCGGACACACAAAAGCTCACATCGCTTACTATTTTCCCCCCAACAACCCAGACGAAACCGGCGAATTGTTCTGCGGCGACACCTTATTTGCTGGAGGCTGTGGCCGACTGTTTGAAGGTACTCCCGCCCAAATGGTAGCTTCCCTGAGCCAATTGCGAAACTTGCCAGACAATACAAGAGTCTGGTGCGCTCACGAATACACGCTGAAAAACCTGCAATTTGCGCTGAGCGTAGATGGGGACAATCTAGATTTACAGCACCGCTTCGCCGAAGTCAAGGAAGCTCGCAGTCTCGCGCAACCTACTGTACCATCTTCGATCGCACTAGAAAAAAGCACCAACCCGTTTTTGCGCTGGGATTTTCCCAGCCTCCAGTCAGCCGCCAACAGCCAAGATCCTGTGCAAACCTTCGCTCGTTTGCGGGGGATGAAAGACCAATTTTGAGTATGCACCTCCTTCTTCCTTCTTCCCTCTTCCTTCTCCCTTGCGATCGCCCCTCAAACTTCGCTATTATAGAATGTTCGAGTTAAAAACCACTAGCAACGATCATGGCCAAGCGCGTCCAATTAGTTTTAAATAAAGATGTCAGCAAACTCGGCAAAGCTGGCGACGTAGTAGAAGTAGCCCCGGGCTATGCCCGCAACTACCTAGTACCCCAAGGCATGGGATTTCGTGCCACTCCCGGCATTCTCAAGCAAGCAGAACGTCGCCGAGAAGAAGAAAGACTGCGCCAGCTAGAACTCAAGCAGCAAGCTGAAGTTCGCAAAACAGCCCTGGAATCGGCAGGCCCTTTCATCATCTCCAAGCAAGTCGGCGAAGCAGAGGCTATTTTTGGTACTGTCACCAACCAAGAAGTAGCAGAACTGATTTTCAACTCTACCAGTCTAGAGGTCGATCGGCGTGGCATCACCCTGCCCGAAATTCGCAAAACTGGTACTTACAAAGCTGAAATCAAATTGCACGCAGAAGTTACCGCCTCAGTTGATATTCAAGTCACCCCGATGTAGTACAAGAGTCATTAGTCATTAGTCATTAGTTATTAGTTATTAGTTATTTGTTACTGGCTGGGGGCTGCTAACAACTAATCACAAATAACTAATAACATTAGTCAACCGTCAACAGTCAACAGTCAACAAATAACTAATGAGCGACTTGATGCCAACAAATGTAGAGGCAGAAGAAGCAATTTTGGGCGGGATTTTAATTGACCCAGAAGCCATTTCCCGAATTGCTGAACTTTTGCGACCAGAGTTTTTTGCCATCACCGCTCATCAAGTCATTTATCGCTCAGTTTTAGACTTGTTTTTTAAAGGTGAACCTACTGATTTGATGACAGTTACTACTCGGCTGGCTGACCGCAATCAGTTAGAACAAGTAGGAGGTCAAACTAAACTAGCACAATTAGTCGATCGCACAGTTTCTGCTGTCAACATCGATCAATATGCAGTCTTAGTAGAAGACAAATACCAGCGACGGAAATTAATCGAAGCTGGCAACAACATAGTACAATTAGGTTACGAGACAGCGACACCGTTAGAAACAGTTTTAGACCGCGCCGAACAACAAATTTTCAGCATAACCCAAGACCGCCCCCAACAAGATTTAGTGTCGATCGGCGAAACCCTAAACCAGACATTTCAAGACCTCGAAAATCGCAATGAAGGGCTAACACTTCCCGGCATTCTCTGCGGTTTTTACGACTTAGATGCAATGACAGGAGGCTTTCAGCGATCGGATTTAATTATCGTTGCTGGGAGACCGGCAATGGGCAAAACGGCTTTTTGTACCAACATCGCCCACCACATCGCCGCCGGGCCGCAAAAATTGCCCGTGGCCATTTTTAGCCTAGAAATGTCAAAAGAACAGCTAGTGCAGCGCATTTTGTCCGGCGAAGCTAGAATAGAAAGCAATAGATTGCGATCGGGTAGAATCAGCCAAAACGAATGGGAACCCATCAGTACAGCTATTGGCCGCCTCTCAGAATTGCCACTGTTTATTGATGACACTCCCAATATTACCGTTACAGAAATGCGATCGAAAGCCCGCCGCCTCCAAGCAGAACAAGGCGGAACCCTAGGATTAATCCTGCTAGATTACCTGCAACTAATGGAAGGTAGCAGCGATAATCGCGTCCAAGAACTATCTCGAATTACCAGAAGCCTCAAAGGTTTAGCCCGCGAACTCAGCGTACCAATTATTGCCTTGTCTCAGTTGAGTCGAGGTGTAGAAGCGAGGACAAATAAGCGGCCGATGATGTCGGATTTACGCGAAAGTGGCTGCTTAACGGGTGATAGTTTGGTAATGCTAGCAGACAGTGGATTAGAAGTCCCGATTCGTGATTTAGTGGGCAAATCTGGCTTTGCTGTTTGGGGATTAAATTCAGATACCCTGAAACAGGAAAGAGCGATGGTGACTAATGCTTTTTGTACAGGAGTAAAGCCAGTCTGGGAGATGACAACTAGCTTGGGAAATTCGATTAAAGCAACAGGTAATCATAAGTTCTTTACATCAGATGGTTGGCAGCGTTTAGATGAATTAAAAATAGGCGATAGGATTGCTATACCTCGATCGATTCCTTGTGCTGGAGTGCAGACGATGGGTAATGCTGAATTAGCTTTACTAGGACATTTAATTGGTGATGGTTGTACTTTACCCCGACATACTATTCAGTACACGACGGGAGAATTAGATTTGGCTGAATTAGTTGTAAATTTGGCTAAAGAAGTATTTGGTGATGCACTTAATCCCCGCATTAAACGCGAACGCAATTGGTATCAAGTTTATCTCCCTGCTAGTTATCATCTTGCTCCCAATGTTAAAAATCCGATTACTAAATGGCTTGAAAAATTAGAAGTCTTTGGTTTACGTTCCCATGAAAAATTTGTTCCCAGTTTAGTATTTGCCCAACCCCAAGCATCCATCGCTCTTTTCCTTCGACACCTATGGGCAACTGATGGTTGTATTAAACCGACTAAAGGGAAGAAATGTCTTTATGCAGCTATTTATTATGCCTCTAGTAGCGAGAAGTTAGCTAGAGGAGTCCGTTCTCTTTTGCTTAGATTGAATATCAATGCGGCGGTTAAAGTTGTTTCTCAAGGTGAAAAAGGGCGCGTACAATATCAAGTTTGGTTGGGAGGGAAGTTAGATATAGAAATGTTTGTGAATGTAATAGGCTCCGTTGGTAATTACAAAGAATCTAGTTTGGAAGAGGTGAAATTATATCTAAATAATTCTGAACGTGGGAAGACAAATCGGGATTTAATTCCGAATGCTCTTTGGCGAAATCAAGTCAATCTTGCTCAAAAACGTCTTGGTTTAACCGTCAAACAGATGCAAGATCGCCTAGGTATGCGTTATTCAGCCACAACGGATTACAAATGTGATATTGGTCGAGAACGCGCACATCAGTTGGGGAATATTTTGGATGCTGAAGAAATTTTTAAGCTAGCTGTTAGCGATATCTATTGGGATCAGGTGAAGAAAATTGATTTTTGTGGCGCAGAAATGGTTTATGATATAACAGTTGAAAAACTTGAAAACTTTGCTACACAAGGATTGTACGCCCATAATAGCATCGAACAAGACGCCGACTTAGTAATTATGTTGTACCGCGACGAATATTATAATCCAGATACGCCCGATCGCGGTATTGCAGAAGTGATTATTACCAAACACAGAAACGGCCCTACTGGTGTCACTAAATTATTATTCGATGCACAGGTAACAAAATTTTTAAATCTGCAAGCTAGACGTAGTTAATAACAACATACAACTCTTTGTAAACTGTTTGTGGAACAGGCATCTTGCCTGTTCATGACAGAGGCAAAAGATCTAATTTCAAGAAACCCGGTTTTTTCAATAAACCGGGTTTCTAAACACCGTAAAAATTTTACGTTGAATTAGATTGAGCTACTTAGCCAGCGATTTTCAACAATTCCACATCAAAAATCAGCGTAGCATTCGGAGGAATCACCCCGCCCGCACCGCGAGCTCCGTAACCTAGTTCAGGAGGAATAATCAACTTGCGGCGGTCTCCAACTTTCATTGTACCGACACCTTCATCCCAGCCCTTAATCACTTGGCCCACACCAATTTTGAACTTAAAAGGAGAATTGCGATCGCGCGAACTATCAAATTTCGTGCCATCCTCCAAAGTGCCAGTGTAGTGAACCTCAACCGTCTGCCCAGTTTTGGGAGTCGCCCCATCACCCTCTTTCAACTCAACATATTTCAGACCCGAAGCTGTGGTGACAACTTTCTCAGTATTTTCAGTCATATTATTGCCAGCGATAGTAGCTGGTACTTCCGGTAGAGTAGCCTTAGCTACTAGCAAGCCGTCTTCATGTAAAGACTGCGTTGACAACATTTCAACAGCACTTTCGGGTAAAGGATTATTCAATTCGGCAGCAATTGCTTTTTTCCCAAAGCCACTCACTTGAGAGACTATCAAAAACACAAAGCAAACCAGCATTACCCCCAAGCTGATCAGAATTCCTCGCAAAATTAATCCTCCTTACATTCAAGAGTTATTTATTGAAACAAACTCAAAACTAAAATTTTTTTAGGCTGCCAAAAAATGGCGTAGGCCCGATCTTTCTTCAGGCAGAAGTATAAACTCAGAAGACAGAATCTTTTTGGTTCTAACTTCTAAGTTACACCTTCTGTCTTCTTGAGCCTTCTACCTTCGGGTGATCATCGTACCACAAGATCGCAACCAACCAGCGCACCCGATCTTTCCTCAACGCCAGTTGCGATTTTCTAGATCCCGCATCTGACGTTCCAGTCGATCGAGCCTGCCCCGCAACTCATCCATTTCCGACTG
>DMYK01000325.1:16877-19807 GCA_003483675.1 Microcoleaceae cyanobacterium UBA11344 | reverse complement strand
CAATGATTCGCAGTCAATTTTTGCACCCGCGCGAAGATATTGTCGAACTCCGCAACCGCTTTGCTAACGTGGAATCTACCGTGAAAAATTTAGAAGCTACATTCAATTCTAACGATCCAAATTCTTGGGTAGCTGTACAAGAGCGACAGCAGGAAGCTACTAGAATAGAATTAACTCGACTAGCAGCATCTCTGGAAAATTTGCGATCGACAAATCAGGCAGAACACACTAAACTCGAAAGAGATGCAGAAAGTGCGATCGCCCAACTCACCGATGACGGACGCTTCCTCAATCATGTCCGGGAAATCCTCAGATTCTTTAAAGAAGCGTAAAGTCTGTTGACTGTTGACGGTTGACTGTTGACTGTTTACTTTTGACTGTTGACGGTTGACGGTTTACTGTTGACGGTTGACGGTTTACTGTTGACTGTTTACTGTTTACTGTTTACTTTTGACTGTTTACTGTTGACTGTTTACTGTTGACTGTTTACTCTTGACTGTTTACTGTTGACTGTTTACTCTTGACTGTTTACTCTTGACTGTTTACTGTTTACTCTTGACTGTTGACGGTTGACGGTTGACTGTTTACTGTTTACTGTTGACTGTTTACTCTTGACTGTTTACTGTTGACTGTTTACTCTTGACTGTTTACTGTTGAGTTTCGTCATTCCCAATTACCAATTCCCCATTCCCTACCTAAAGATAGATGTCAAAAGTCACCGCCCGTGAAAAAATCATTAAAATCATAATTTCATCTGTCTTGAGGCATACTAATTAAATGTATTTCACGTCAGATAAATAATTAGCAAACTATAACCAAAGATAGTTGGTAAATGAGTTAGCTTCAGTCTAATATTTAAACATAAGTCAAAGACATTTTGTGAAAGAATAAATCAGGAGTAAATCATGAGTATTAGCAAAGCAACGCCAGCCGATGAACAAATCGAAGCTAACATGGAAGCTCCCCACTACGACAGGGGCATCACTCCTGCCGAAACAGCAGCGCGACAAAAGCGTGAAGGCTCTCACTTCATGCACACAACCACAGAAAAACATCAGCAAGATGCAAAAACTGATGACCAAACCGATGACGAAAGCATTCACACCACAGAGGGCTATACAGTAGATCAAGAAGGTCTCGTCAACAATTATGCGATCGAACCGGAAATGTACATTAACGAACCGGGTGACTTGAAAGAAAAACAGGAAGCCGAAGCCCTAGAACGCGGTCGATTTCTGGTAGAACTCAAAGCTCGAAGAGGTGAGGAAGGAGAACTGACAATGGAAGGAGACACCCGGGGACAAGGCCCAGGAATGATCTAAATTGTCTAGTTTGGAGTTGCGCTTGGGCGCTATGTGAGTTTTGAATTTAACGTTAAATTCAAAACTCGCTCGCTCGCGCACTCAACACTTTTATAGCAGCCCCGCAGCATTTCGGCATCAGCTTTACAGTATCTCAAGCCCTAACATTTTCCATCAGCCAATTAAACTTAGCCTGAGCTAGCGCCAAATTCTCCATCACACTCGGATTGATATCCTCCTGTGCTAATTCTGGTTGTTCCAATTCTATATTACGACCGTATTCTATATGTCTGACCGTACCGCGCATTCTATCTGCCAGACACAGAGAAATTCCATAATAAAACCGGGAAGCAAAGCCCAGATCCTGTTGAAGTTTGGTGATTAACTGTCGCCGTGGAATTGCCAGCAACTCAGTTTTTTCGATCGCCTTCACCGTTGCCAAGGGAGGTCGAGCATCAATGAAAGAAACTTCTCCGACAATTTCTCCGCTCACTATTTTAGCAAGTTCTTTGGTACCCTCACCATCGATCAAAACGATCAAAGCCCCCTTCAATACAATGTATAGGGCATCGATTTGTCTCCCTTCATGGATCAAAATCGTGTCGGGGTCGATCACTTCCTTTTTGCCTTTGTGGACGATCCAGTTTATGTCGTCGTTATTTAACTGGCTCAAAATGAAAAGTGCTTTTTTTCTACTGCTGTCAGTCATAAATCTAGCTCCCGCTTTTTTTTATAAAAATTCAATGTCGCGCGATTGTAACTGTTTTCATAGCAACCACTTTTGGGCCAGTACAGTTTTTGCTCTTGCCTAACTTTTTTGCCAAATGCTTCTAGCACGACTTTTACGCAGATGAATTAAGCTGATGAATAATCTGTCAATAATAGCATTTGTTCAACAAATTTTTGACTCCCTCGCCTTGAGCAACTCGTGTTAACTTTTCGTTTCAAAAGCAATGGGCGAGGGTTCGCTCCCCGCAATCTGGGATGGGGCGCGGGACACAATTCACCGCGCCCAGTCTTTCTAGCTAAATCGATCGCAAATCGGCATAGCCAGCCAACATATCGTCAGCAGTCAGAGTGTCACCACTAGCTTGAGGAGTCCACAGCACCTCAACCGCCAGCAACTGCTCGCTCGATACTCCCCCAATTTGGCGCAAAGCTTGACGCAAATCATCGGAATTTTTGACTGTGGGCAATTGCAGTTTACCTTGAGTACCGACGATCACCGTCACCACAATATATTCGCCTGGAGCTTGATTTAAATCCGCACCAACCAGTTCGCCATTTTCCTGCAAACTTGGCAGTATTTTGTTGCTCCCTGATTGCCGAAGCTGGTTGTTAAAATTCGAGAGCGTTTCTTCAGTAAACTTACTGCGTTCTGCCAAAGAAAATTGATTAAATTTAGCTTCTGCTGCTTCCAAGCGAGTTTGCACAGATTCAGCACCCGCGTAAACCCAATATTCTGGATGTCGCAACAAGGCGAGAGTAGACTCTTGCAGCACTTGAGCGCGACCCGTTGCTGTATCGGTATCCGCTTTGAGTGCTAAGGAGTCGAGTTCCGATTGCAGGCCGCGGGCCTCTGCTAGCAAACCGACTTGCAAACGAGCCACAGAGACGGTTGTAGGGGCG
>DMYK01000325.1:16524-16673 GCA_003483675.1 Microcoleaceae cyanobacterium UBA11344 | reverse complement strand
CTAAAAGATCCCCCGCCCATGCGTCCCCCGCTGCGGGCCGCCAGGGCTCCGTCAGCGTTACCCAGGGCTAGGGTGAGTACCAGCCCGATCGCCAATAGTGATTTCAAAAGTGGTTTGAGTGTTGAAATTAGTTGCTTGTACATAAGACC
>DMYK01000325.1:4580-16470 GCA_003483675.1 Microcoleaceae cyanobacterium UBA11344 | reverse complement strand
GAGATATCCGTACCCATTGGTGTCAGCTTCAGACTCAAACCCTTTGTCTCTGTCGCTTGTAGTCGAGCGGAGGGTACGCAGGGCGGTTTCATTAGAGCGGAAAATCATCGTTTTGTAGGGGTAGTGCCAACCGCTTTTACAGAACTTTACTTAACCGGCGGGCGATCGGCAAACAATAAGCTTTAGACTTTTAAAGAAATGCTGCTAGTCCTTAAAATCAGGACTGTATTTACCGTTAAAAAAACATTATGTTTCCAACTCACCGCCCCCGCCGACTCCGCAACCATCCCCAACTCCGCCGGATGGTACGCGAAAACATTTTGACAACCAGCGATTTAATTTACCCCCTATTTGCCGTACCGGGGGAAGGTTTTGCTAAAGAAGTCACATCGATGCCAGGAGTTTACCAGCTATCGATCGACAAAATAGTAGAAGAAGCAAAAGAAGTCTACGACCTCGGCATTCCTGCTATTATTTTATTTGGCATTCCCGCAGATAAAGACACAGACGCTACAGGTGCTTGGCACGATTGCGGCATAGTCCAAAAAGCGACTACAGCAGTCAAAGAAGCCGTCCCAGATTTAATCGTCATGGTCGATACTTGTCTGTGCGAATATACCAATCACGGTCACTGTGGCTATTTGGAAGTCGGAGATTTAAGCGGTCGTGTTTTGAATGACCCAACCCTAGAATTGCTCAAGAAAACTGCTGTTTCTCAAGCTAAAGCAGGTGCAAATATTATCGCACCTTCTGGGATGATGGACGGTTTTGTCGGAGCAATTCGCGAAGGATTGGACAATGCTGGATTTGAAGATATTCCCATCATGTCTTACGCGGCAAAATACGCCTCAGCTTATTATGGCCCCTTCAGAGATGCGGCTGATTCTACACCGCAATTTGGCGATCGACGTACCTATCAAATGGACCCCGGAAACGGCCGTGAAGCTCTCAAAGAAATTGCTCTCGACATTGCTGAAGGTGCGGATATGCTAATGGTTAAACCGGCTTTAGCGTATATGGATATCATCTGGCGCGTCAAGGAAGCAACGAACCTGCCAGTTGCAGCTTACAACGTTTCTGGGGAATATGCGATGGTTAAAGCCGCCGCTCTCAATGGTTGGATAGATGAAGAAAGAGTAGTGATGGAAACCTTGACTGGATTCAAGCGTGCTGGTGCTGATCTGATTTTAACTTATCACGCCAAAGATGCTGCCCGCTGGTTGCAAAGCTGAGCCAATTTTTGAGTTGCGATCGACTTTTGTAGGGGGGTATTGCTCCCCTACTGCTGTTTTTACGTCACACCAAAAGTCAAAGTTGATGCAAAAAAGTATTAATAATTACCGAAATTAGTTAGATAATATGTCTAACTAAAATTAGTTTTGTAGGCGGGGAATTGCCATCAGTAATCTTTTAGTCTGCCCTTCACTCCGTTCGAGGGTCAACTCCGGCAGACTTCGTTTGTGTAGTCGCGGTTTTAACCAGTCCCATTGTTTAGATATAGCAGTCGCCAAGGCTATACGGTCACTGATCGTAGTCGAAGTGTAGTCTATAAAAAGGACACTTCGACTACGCTCAGTGACCAGAAATGTCTTAACCACCTTGGCGGTTGCTATACAATTTGCAGGCATATTAAGCATGACATCAACAACTAGAGATTCCAGTCATATTCAGTTTTGCATAGGTCACGATCGAGTAGACCTCAAACAACTCCAACATCTATTTAAAGTAGCTGCATTTTGGGCGAGGGAACGCAAGATAGAAGATTGGAAAATTGCGATCGCCAACAGCGAACCAGTTGTCACCGTTTGGGATGACGAAAGGGCGATCGGCTTTGCCAGAGCCACCTCAGACGGCATCTATCGAGCCACCATTTGGGATGTCGCCATTCACCCAGATTACCAAGGTGCAGGACTCGGACGCAAATTAGTCGAAACAGTTTTAAGTCACCCTCGAATGAACCGAGTAGAGCGAGTTTACCTGATGACAACTTACAAACAAAGCTTCTACGAACGCATCGGTTTTCAGCCTAACGCCAGCCAGACAATGATACTCGAAAATCAGCCCCTAGAAGAGAATGTCGAATTAGAAATTATCCAGGGCGAATTGGTAATTGCTAATTGGTAATTGCTAATTGGGAATGGGGCATTTCTTGTTGGTTATTGGTTGTTGGTTATTGGTTATTGGTTATTGGTTATTGGTTATTGGTTATTATCGCCCAAAAATAACAACTAACTAATAACAAATAACAACTAACTAATAACCAATGACTGCTGAGCCAAAGGAATAGAACACTGAGTCCGAGTGAAATTACACTCTTCAGTATCAGAAGGTACTGCGAGAACTTCCAAACGCCCATTCATCAAGCTGACAAGAGTCTGATTCATCAATAACCTCATACCAGGAGATACCTGAGAATTATCGCTACTCTTAGTATCATTCTCTAAATCGTGCTTCAGCAAATCCCAAGACTCGCTCCAAGCACTAACTGAACGCTGATCGTCAATCCAAATATGAACATATCCAGATTCCGGCGAAGGGTGTACAGAAACACCAATACTTCCCTCTTCCATTTGAGCAATAGCAGTATCTATCAAATTGACTAAAACTTGCCTAAATCTAGGGAGATCTGCCAATACATAAATTTCCGGATCGGGCGGGGATATTTCTAGACGAATGCTGCGATTAGCTGCTTGCAAGTAAGTTAAATCGTCAACTTCATCAAAAACTTTAGCTAACTGAATCGGTTCAATATCCATCGTCTCAGTGCCGTGTTCAGTTTTGGCAACAGAGATAATTTCATCTATCAATTTAACCAGCTTGAGTGCGGCGATGTGAGCTTGCTCGACAAACTCCCGTTCCTCAGCAGGATCGTCGCACAAATCAGACAGAATTAATTGCAGCGTACCAATCATGGTGCTGAGGGGCGATCGCAATTCGTGAGAAGTCCGAGCCAAAAAACCCGCCTTAAATTGACTCATCTCCGATGCCATCTGATAAGCCAATTGAGTTTGCTTCAGTTGTTCGGAAATGGCATCAAACTCCTCTAAAGAAATTTCTTGAGGAGTTGTCGGGTGGTGCGGTTCAGGTTCTGGCTGTTGCGGGTTCTTTTGCCGCCGACGCCAGATCAAATTGCTTCCCAAACCCAATAAGAGCCCCATACCTACATATATCAAGTCGCTCCAGCCCATCAGCGCCATATTGCTTTGCCTTGGAGTTTAGCTTTTAGCATTCTAACTGTACCGCGCCTTGTCGCAAGATTTCCCACTCGCTGCCAGTCCATTTGGCCACGGTGGAAGGTAAACTCGAAGCTGTTGCTGCTGTTGATGATTCCGAAGGCGCTAAGGTTAAGGCTTCGGGAAACTGAGCTTCAATTTGGGCGATCGACTCCAGAGGCGGCTGGCCCGATAAATTGGCGCTGGTGGTAGCCAAAGGCCCTGTCTGCTCTAGAATTTTGAGCGCCAGGGGAAAGTTAGGCACTCGTAGCCCTATGGTAGTCGGGTCGATCGCATTCATCGCAGCGGGCACTTTTGCCGAAGCTGGGAGCACCAAAGTTAACGCCCCCGGCCAAAAAGATGCTGCTACCTGCTCCCACACTTTTAACTCTACTGGACTCCCCTGCACGTAGGCCCACAAAGCCTCTGCTGATGCTGCCATCAAAATTAGCGGTTTGTCTTGACTGCGCCGTTTAGCTACAAAAATCAACTCGGAGCGATCGGGCTTGGCAGCCAAAGCGGGTACGGTATCTGTAGGAAAACTGACAATATAATCTCCTGAAATTGCCCCTTGAATCAAGGAGTCGATCGAAACTTGGGTCATCCGATTTTAGATTTTAGATTAGGACTTGCGCGAAGGTGGTCAGAAACCGGGTTTTTTGCGAGAATACTTGTTGCAGTCCAAAGATTCGGTAAACACGTTCGACACTTCGGCGAAGCTGAGCGTGCTTTTGTCGGAGTGCGTAAGTCCCGTAGATTTTAGATTTTAGATTAATCCCGCGAATTCTGCATTTTATTTGAATAATTGTAGCGGCTTTTCCTGATATTCTTGTGCAGCAATTCTCGGAAATTCCACAATTTATCTTCAGCGCTGAATGCACGCTTGGGAACTATAATAAACTTCGAGCTTGACACAGGATAGACGGACGACACCGGATAAATTACTAATAAATTTCTGGTTTCAATAAAAATTTTAAAAGCTTCCCATTTAAAAGTCCCTTGCCAACTAGGAGTATTAAGTGCCAGCCCTTCTCCTATCACTTCCACAGTCATAGGTTCCCCGCAGTTCGTCGAATTGGCGATCGGCATCTCTATCTCTACGCCTGTTTTCACAAAAATTTTACATAAAACAGGCATGGCTACCAAAAAAACGCCCACCACTAAGAAGCCGTTCTCTTTCGAGATTATTCCCATCAAAAGAAAGAAGAGTCCTATTAGCAATGCCAAGTTATGAATGGTTCGCCTTTCCGCTTGTGAGGCTCTTTCTAGCTCCGCCAGACTAGCTTCTTCGTAATCATTAGAATTTAGTTGAAACTCAAAATTCATTATTTTTAGTTAAACCTGCGAATTTCGTGGAAATTCTACTAGCTTCTAAATATTCTTTGAAAGTAAACTGGTATTCCAACTTCACGGTGATACCTCTTGGGTGCTGAGTGCGTAGGCGTAAGCCGGGGCGCAGCCATCGCACTTCTTTCCTAACTCTATCTCTCAAAATCCAGCAACTCTTCCCATTCGATAAATTCTCTCTGTGTTTGCCTTGATCCCTAACGTCGATAGGCTAAAGCAAACCGATCGACTCCTGCTAAATCAGCAAATATCTGAACTTGACAATAACTCCCCTGATTTTCTAGTATCTCAGCCACAGCCTCAGCCTGTCCCGCCATCATTTCAACTAACCAAACTCCCCCCGATTCTAAATAATCGGGAGCCGTTTCTGCCAAATGCCGGATGCAATCTAAGCCATCTAAACCGCCGTCTAAGGCTAGATGAGGTTCGTGCTTCAAAACTTCCGGTTGCAGAGTCAGCACCGTGCTGCTGGGAATGTAAGGCGGGTTAGAGACCATACCGCTAACGCGACCTTTCAGAAATGCTAGCGGTTCCCACCACGAACCTTGATAAAAATTAACTCTCTTGGCAAAACCCAAATTGTCAGCATTCTGTTGAGCAACTGCCAAAGCTTCCGAACTGCAATCTACAGCATGAATCGTCGCATTTGTCAACGCTGAAGCTAGTCCGATCGCGATCGCCCCGCTGCCCGTTCCCAAATCCACCCAATTCGATTTGGAAAATTCTCCCCCCCGAAGCCCTCTGGGCTCACCATCTTCTCCCCCCCTTACTAAGGGGGGNNAGATTCCAAACAATTGTTAACAGCTTCCACAGCCAAATCAATCAGCAATTCCGTCTCAGGACGAGGAATTAGCACCGCCGGCGTTACTTTGAGAGAAAAATGCCGCCAATATACATTTCCCGTTAAATACTGCACTGGGACTCGTTCCTGCAAGCGTCGCTCCCACAATTGAGAAAGTTCAGATAAAGACAACTTTAATTCAATTTTTGGCAAATCTTTAAACGACTCTAAACGCAGCGCCAACTTATCCAAACCAGTCAACTCCAGCAGCAGCCAGTCAAGTTCTGTTAGGGAAATGTCACTATTTCGAGCCTCTATCTTAGCTTGATCTATCCACTGCCAAAGCTCTAAACCAGAAACAAACATGGGACTTTTTGGGAATTGGGAATTGGGAATTGAGAATTGGGAATTGGGCATCGGGCATCGGCCAAAGAGGGCATCGGGCATCGGGTACTTGTACGCTCGCGTAGCCGAAGTATCGGGCATTGGAGGGAAAAGGAAAAAGGCAGAATTTGTGATTATCCCCTCTTCCTTCTTCCTTCTTCCTTCTTCCTTCTTCCCTCTTCCTTATGACTAATTATTAGCGAGGAGCGGGTCGAGTTTGGCTGGGAGCGGGAGCTTGAGGAGCCGATCGATTTTGGTTGGAAGCTGGGGGTTTATTTTGGTTGCCAGCACCGGCTGGTTGGAGCGATCGCACAAATTCCAGCGACTCCCGCGACGGAACCAAAATCAATTGGCTCAAAAACGGATCGTTCTCAGTTCGCAAAGCTTCCAAAACGCTCTCCAAATTCACCACCTCAATCTTAATTGTGGCAGTCACGTTCGGCTGCTGCTGCTTGAAGCGCTCCACCATTCCCTGCAATTCCTCCTTGTTAAAAAACAGGGGAATCACCTCTTGCTGGCCCCGTTGAATCGTCAAATAACCATTTTCCGGGCCGCCTCTGGCCAAAAACAGAGGCACACCATTGAACTCGTTAACTTGTTGCCCAGTCTGCTGAAGTACAGTTTTAGCTAACTGCACCTGCTGCGGAGTCGGGACGTAGGCAAACACTACCTCATCCGGCTTACCTTTATTGGCTTGAGAAATCTGGTAAATTTCCCCCAGCGACACCGGTGTCACGCGCACCGATGCCGCCAACTGAGGATTTTTGGTTTTCAGTTGATCCACAAAAGCTTGAGCATCCTTCTGGCTGATGAAAATTCCCGCCACAGAAGCATTGCCACTTTGACCCTGACCTTGCTTGGGTACAGAAGCGATCAGAGGCGCACCAGCCGCGTCTGTAATCGTAAACACCGGCACCGATCGCAACTTTTCCAAAATCTGCGGCTCCGGCAGTGCCAGTGCAGACATATTGGCTATGGGCGAGGGGCCGAGCAGAGTGCAGCCCACAATCCCCAAAATTGCACCCAAACGAACTAATAATTTCATCTTTTTTCCATCAGGAGCGACCTGAAATAGATTAACGCAAAGACTAGCGCCTTCACACGATCAGCAGTCGCTGCCCATGAGTGGTTTGTTCTCATTTCCACGCCTTTGTGAGCATTAGAGGCAGTTTCTGACTGAATCTATTATGAACATTGTGCGATCGGGATGACAGGATTTGAACCTGCGACATCCTGCTCCCAAAGCAGGCGCGCTACCAAGCTGCGCTACATCCCGGTGTGGTAGTTATCCACCCCATAACAATTAACACACAAAACCCCGCACTTGTCAAGCTTTTTTTAAGTTCAGCTCAAAATGCACCTCAATCGGTGATGGCAGCGTCAATATTGCCTTGTCTCAAAAAATCAACGCCCCAGCACCTGTAGGCTAATCAGGATACCAAAACATACCTTTAATCCCCTCTGGATCGGACATAAATCCCAAATTTCGGTAAAAGTCCACAACTTGAGGGTCAGCAAATAAGGTAATGTTGCTGATATCTTCACTGCGGAGTTTTTTAATGATGTATTTCATCAATGCCTTGCCCATACCCTTACCCTGGTAATCAGGATGAACTACCACATCCCAAAGGGTGGCATTAAAAGCGTGGTCTGAAGTCGCTCTGGCGAAACCGACCAGCCGTCGCTCTTGCCCCCGCATCTCCCACATAGAGACGACTAAGAAGCTGTGCACAATAGCTTTTTTGACTTTACGCAGTGGACGGCGAGACCAACCCACTGCATTACAGAGTTCTTCGAGTTCGTAGAGGTCAATGTCCCGATCGCAACTAAAAAAGATGCGAGCGTTGCCGCTAGCGGGTTTGCGAAACGTTGGGGAAAGCGGATCGCCAGACCCAACAGCCACATCTTCCTGAAAATCCGCTGTTTGGGGCACAGAGGCAGACTCAGAACTACTAAATAAGTTTTTCCAAAAACCCATGCAGGCGCGGTTAAGGTAGTAGAAGTTGGACGACATTAAAGAGAAGCCGAAAGATCTGCCCACTCCGATCCGTTCGGGATGAATTACGAGCAGGCTCTTAAGGAACAGTTTACGGTACACTCATCTTACGCCGAAAAGAGAGATTTGTCGTCCAACATTGAGTCTGCACTCTTGAGATTTCAGTAAGTTTGGTAGAAATGTTCAACCTCTTAGAGGGCCCGCACCACCGGCACAGCATCTAAAATTTGTCAGAGAACCAGGACAGAGGCATTTTTGTAATTGCTTCTTTTGAGTGCCGCCGATCGCGCCGGAACTTATACGCTTGGTTGGAAGTACAACTCGAAGGTTGCAACCGTGACATTCTAATTATACGATCGCCCACAAATTTTACAATCCAGCAAATTATTCACTTTCCCCCGGATTCATTCCGATCGCAGACCCAGGACGGAGCAGGAGAAAAATCGAGCCATCGTTCCTATCCCAGGCGAACTGATGGTAGTAAATCTAAAATCTCAAAAACTAAAAACTAAACACAGCAGACATCTGCTGATTGTTCGATCCCCCGGCACAAAATAAATCCCAGCGTCGAACCGAGAATCCCATTGCCACAGAGCTCATTACAGTCCATAGCAAGAATATCACCCGCACCTTCCCTCAATTATGGCATCGGGTTTAAAACCATCAACACTAGAACTACTCAAGCGCTTTAACCGAGCGTTTCCACAGTTTTACGAGCAATTTGTCAGTAGCGAAATCCAACTGCAAAACCTCAAATTAGCTTACCAGCTCTACAAAACTAGGCAAGCAGTCATCGAAATCAGACCCGAAGGCAACAAAAGTGCCCTGCACTTTACTTACCGCAACCAGTCTTTTCTGCTCAGCGATATCTTTGGGGTGCTGGCGGCTTACGGATTGACAATTCACAGTCTGAGCCTGTATGGGCAAATTTACCCACCGATGCTGGTATTTATCAAATTGGTGGTATCTCGCGGCGGCAAGGTACTGGCGGATAAAACGGCAGAAAATGTCTGTAGGGCGATTCGAGAAGCCTTAGCTGGGCATTTTGAAGTAGAAGAGATGTTGGCGGTGGAATTTAATCTAGACGCGGGTTTAGAGGACGTGGCAACTGAATTCTATGTCGATCCGGTGTTCCACTTGCCGGCACTGCTGATTGAAGCCGACAACCAACCGGGACTTTTTTATAAAGTCATGTATGCCATTTGGCAAGAGGATTTGTTGGTGGTGAATGCTAATTTGCTGGTTTGGCGGGGGCGAACTCGCCTGATTTTGTACTTGTTAGGCCCTAATGAAAGTTTAATTCCTGAGTATCTGGGGCAAAAAATTGCTGAGGGGGTGCGGCAAAGATTGCTGGGCGAGCGATTTTAAAAGTTCGCTTCGACTTCGCTCTGTTACCGTCTTATGCTCAGTGGGCCGAGCGCTTCGCAAAAAGGACAGGGCAGTGCCGTCCCTACGCCGATCATAGGAGATGTTGATTTCGGGATCCGATCAAACTATGGCAACCATCGACCGCTCTTTTCAGCCCGAACACTTCGACACTTCGACTACGCGAGCGTGACCGGTCCTCGCGCGCGATCGCCTGTTTTGGTCGTCCACGGCTGGCTGTTAAGTCGGCGCTACTGGCAACCTTTGACCGATCGCACTCAGCACCCAATTATCAGTGCCTCACCTAGGACCCGCGCTCTTTCTTGGCGAAAGAGCGACAGCAAGCAAATGTTCCGCACCGTTACATTCCCGCTACACTCCTGCTGATGGAGCTCTCTTATTTGGCAATTTTATTAGAACACTTCGACTACGCTCTGTTACCGTTCAGTGCAAGGCTTGCGGGACAATCTCCCTCGCGGCATGATCGCGCTTTGGGGAAGCTCCCCAGTTGTCCGATCGGGTGAAAGGAGTTGTGTGTGTCAATGCAGGTGGCGGCATCTATCAACCAGGAAGAATTCGAGAAGTTTCGAGCAGTCGGCAAACAGCTAGTCAAACTGCGTTCTCCGCTGGCTGTCTTACTTACCGTTAGTAGATGTAGTGTTTGCCCGCGATTCTGAAGAAAGAAAGTCGATCGGCCTTTGGCAGGGGGACTGCACTTGGAAAATAGATTTTGTGGCGGCTCATCCAGAGGCAGCCTTGGGGGGCGTTGCTGGACTCCACCACAGAAGCGGAAATTCACCGCTGACCACAAATTGTGTCCCAACTGAAACAGCCTGCTTATTTTATTGCCAGCACTAAAGATCAGATGCTCAGAAAATTGGGCGGAGCGTAGCGGAGGGTTAAAACCCCGTCCTTTTAGGACGGCTTTTTCCATTGTTAAGTAATGTAACAGATCGCTCTCCACAAATGAATAGGGTTTAAAACAGTAGCCTAAATTTCTAGAATTATCTAGATTTTTTCAGATTTTAAAGCAGAGAGCAACTATCGTGATCAACTCGAAAAACGCCTGATTAGTGCGGGTTGTTAAAGCTTACTTGGCGTGAAAACCAGAGAAACACGCTTACACAAACTAATCATCAAAAAACCAAATATTTCAAGTCCTCTGTTAATTTTAGCAGTCTCTAACTGGGAAGATCAGGCCAACCTGAGCAATCGGGAAGCTTAGAGCATCCGATCTAGGCTAAACATAAACCGCTAAGTTTGACTTGCAGATTTCTGTAGATTTTTAGAAGCGGTAGAATAAGCACATCAGACAAGATTTAAAAACCTACCCCCGACTGGGGGAAAGTCTACGCCCAAAACATTCACAGAGGAGACATGACTACGCACTTACGTGCAAACGTGGTCAGCCTGGGAACTAAGCGCAATAGGGATATTAAGATGGTTCGACTCCGCTCACCAACCACCGAAATGTCTTAAGAATCCTCGCGCCCTGACCGCCCAAGAGTAATTACTAGGACAACATTTTCCTAGACTTTTCGGTAATACTTCCGACAATCTCTGTATGATGGAATAGTTCACAGTGTAAAACTAGCTATATGTCCACCTATGTACCACCAAGGATCGCAGTTCAACGACTCGGAGTATGCGCCAAAACCCCTTGAACGATGGGAAAAGGAGGGGAAAATCAAAGCGTATAGAACGCCATCAGGACAAAGACGATATGATGTTGACTCAGTTTTCTCTGTTGCCCCTATTAAACCCACAGTCCTCTAGGCTAGAGTCAGTAGTCGAAGTCAAAAAAACGACCTTAATCGACAGGTTGAGTTTCTTGTCACTCGTTACCCCGGATGTGAAATCATCCAAGACATCGGGAGTGGACTCAACTTCAAAAGGAAAGGGCTTATCGCCTTACTGGAACGGATTTTGTCAGGCGACATCGGAATGGTTGTCATTGCCTCAAAAGATAGATTGTGCCGATTCGGATTTGATCTTGTCTCATGGTTGGCACAGCGGAGCGGGTGTAAAATTTTGGTTCTCAACAATTCAACACTTAGTCCAGAACGAGAAATGGTTGAAGATATACTCGCCATCATCCACGTCTTTAGCTGCCGATTATATGGACTCAGGAAGTATAAAAAGCAAATCATTGAAGACTCTGACCTACCGAGTTTACCCAAAGGGAGAAACCAAGAAAATCTGGATGCTAAGAGTCCATGCCAACCGCAAAGTTTACAATAACGCTATTGCTTATCTGAATCAACATCAAGGTAAGTTTGCTTATTGTACAGTTGACAAAAAGACTAATCAGCCTGTGGTAAAAACATCTGGTAAACAAGCTTTTAGAAGTTTTTGTAAAACGTTAGGAGAAGAAATAATACCCTTATGGTGTAGAGAATTAGGAATAGCTCATGGTTGAGATAATGCACTATTTGAAGCTTATACATCTGGGAAGAAAACTGATAGACAACCCGCTCAAATAGGGAAAGGAAAAAACGCAAGACTTAATCCTTTAGCCTGGTTGAAACTGGCTAGATTTAGGTCAATTCGTGACCAAAAACAAACCCTTCAATTTGATCCTGGTGATGACAAAAACGGTCATCTAATGATTAAGGCAAGTATTGGTTTAGAAAAACCTCTTTGGACAGGGCAAGATTATTGCTTAATCAACTACGATCAAGCGGTAGAAGTCACTTATAACAGAGGTCGATGGTTTGTAAATATGCCTGTAGAAATGGATGTTCTCTCATCCAAAAATGGTGGAAAAGCTATCGGACTTGACCCCGGACTAAGATGTTTTCTTAC
>DMYK01000325.1:2293-4512 GCA_003483675.1 Microcoleaceae cyanobacterium UBA11344 | reverse complement strand
ATGACCGCTCAAGAGGGTCTAAAAATTCCCGATTGCGTTGTTTGAAACAAGCAATGGAACGAATAAGAACCAAGATAAAAAATCTGCGTTCTGAGGTTCACAAGCAAATAGGAAGTTACTTGGCTCGCAACTATGATGTCATTTACTTGCCGACATTTGAAACATCACAAATGGTAGCGAAAGGCATCAGAAAGCTTAACTCTAAGTCTGCGAGAGCGATGATGACTTGGGCATTCTATCAGTTTTCTCAAACCTGAGAACATCTCTGTAATCGTTACGGTATGCGCTACGCGCAGGCTACTCCGAGATTAGTTCGAGTCACCGAAGAGTATACTTCAAAAACTTGTACAAAATGCGGTCATGTTCATAAAACGCTAGGGGGTTCTAAGACTTTTAGATGTCCCAAGTGCGGTTATGAAATACCCCGTGATTTTAAGGGCGCTTTGGGGATTTTCCTTAAAGCTTTGTGGGATACCACCCTGCTCTGTGATGTTTCTGATGAGTGTGCCATATTCGGACTTCCCAGATTGTCGGATCAAGTCTGAATTAAAAGTATCAGTGTCAAGGAACCAAAATACTTGCTGCATTTGGCTAGCTTTCACTCTTTTGTTTTAAGGTGGTGGCAAGAATGTACTGTACTATGACCGATCGCGGGCATTTGGCGGTGGAACAGCCAGATGCAGTGGCTAGTTACCTGCAAAATATTCTGAACGAACATGGTTAGAGGGCATGGGGGATGGAGCATGGGGGATGGGGCATGGGCTGCAAACAGCAAACAGCAAACAGCAAACAACCAATAACCAATAACCAATGACCAATAACTAATAACCAATAACAACTGACTTCTTCCTTCTCTTAAAATCTGTTATCTTAAATGGATAAGTCGCCCCGATCGCCCGCTAAGATCAGAGATTTTCATGGTTGGGGTGGCTTTTATGTCTGAATTCTAATTCTGCTAAATATTTGTGCGCGTGAACCTCACCGATCGGCAACAACACATCCTTTGGGCAACAGTTCGCCACTATATTGCTACAGCCGAACCCGTTGGCTCAAAAGCTTTGGTAGATGAGTACAAACTCAGCGTCAGCCCAGCTACAATTCGCAATGCGATGGGGGTTCTCGAAAAAGCTGGACTCCTATATCAACCTCACACTTCTGCTGGACGTGTCCCCTCTGACTCTGGCTACAGAATTTATGTTGATCGATTAATTCAGCCTACCGACAGGCTGGCTGGCAAGGTAGAACAGGTACTAGACCAGCTCAATTGGTCAGATGGTCGCAGATCAGCGGTACTTCGAGGTGCGGCTCAAATCCTGGCAACTATTAGCGGTTACATTGCCCTGATCACGATACCGCAAACAACTATGGCTTGCTTGCGGCACTTGCAACTGGTGCAGCTAGAACCGGGAAAGGTGATGCTGATCGTGGTAACGGATGCCTACGAAACTCAGTCAGTGTTGGTGAAGTTGCCTCAAGAGACAGAAGGTAAAAAGCAGGATGTAGAAATAGTCGATCGCGAATTACAGATTTTATCGAATTTTTTGAACTCTAAGTTGCGGGGGCGATCGTTCTCCGAACTCAGTACGATCGCACTTAGCGAATTAGACCGGGACTTTGAACTGTACGCTGAGTTGATGGAAACAATGCTGGCAGCCGTTCGCCGCCGGGCCGAGACTCCAACCTACACGCGGATACTGATCGGCGGTTTGGCAGAAGCGCTACGCTTGCCGGAGTTTTCGCAGTTGCAGCAAGTTCAAACCCTGGTACAACTCCTGGAACAAGAACAGGAACTGCTTTGGCCTTTGATCTTTGAATCGGCTGACTTGGAAAAAGCTGGGAAGCGGGTGACAGTGCGAATTGGCTCGGAAAACTCCCTAGAACCAATTCGCGGCTGTACTCTGATTTCCTCGACTTACAGGCGGGGTTCTTTGCCGGTGGGGAGCGTTGGGGTTTTGGGGCCGACGCGGATGGTTTACGAAAATGCGATCGCCGTGGTAGAAGCTGCGGCGGATTACCTGTCAGAAGCTATTGGCGGAAATCCAGCCAATTTTCCGTAAGGACGATCGGTAGTCAGTGCATCAGAAGTTCGTATCCCTGCACCCTGATTTGATAGCCCCTTGCTGAATAAGCAGGGGGTTTTTTTTGTGTCATAGCAGATGTTGAAGTCAGAATTCAGAATTCAGAAGGAAAATGCAATAAAATCAATGGTTTCAGCAATT
>DMYK01000325.1:0-2257 GCA_003483675.1 Microcoleaceae cyanobacterium UBA11344 | reverse complement strand
GGGAGCAATGACTAAAGCGCCTTGGCGACTGCTATAATAACGTCCTAACTGCCAGGCGCGGTGGCGATCGAAAAAAAAGTCAGATTTTCCCTATCTCCCCCTCTCCCTCTCTTCCTCTCTCTCTCTCTCCCTCTCTCCCCCCTCTGCGGGGATCGGGCAAATGTAAACATAAAAGTCAAAATATTAAGACATTTTTGAGAGTTGTCAAAAAGAACTAAAAAAGATTAGTGTTATGATTAAGGCCATTTGTGTTTTGGGAATCACTAAGGTTAACGGATTGCAAATAACTTTTAGCAAATTTGGCAAATTTGACCAAGACAGAGATGAAAGTGCTGCTAAAAATATAGAGCAAGTCGGGATGGGGAATCGCCACGACTCGCTTCAGGACGCAGAGACAGAGTAAGACTACTCCGGTAGCATCAGTCGGTGAAGCGTCAAGAATCACCGCACCGACCGGGCGGTGAGTATTTCAATACAGAGTTAAGAGCAAAACGAGATTTAGGCAATTTTTTTAGGATTCAATGAAATCGACCGATCGAACTAAAAACACCTTTGCGATTACCACGCCTCTGTACTATGTAAACGATTTACCTCACGTTGGCAGCGCTTACACGACTATGGCTGCTGATGCTGTAGCCAGATTTGAGCGACTGCGGGGTAAATCAGTTTTGCTAATTACGGGGACGGATGAGCACGGGCAGAAAATTCAACGCACGGCTGAGAGTTTGGGGCGATCGCCCCAGGCTCACTGTGACCTAGTTGTTCCCGGATTTGAAGCACTTTGGGAGCAACTCGACATCCAGTCCGATCGCTTCATCCGCACGACAGCAAGGCGCCACGAGTACATTGTCAAAGAATTTTTCCAGCGCGTCTGGAATGCCGGCGACATCTACTTGAATCAGCAAGAGGGCTGGTACTGCGTTTCCTGCGAAGAGTTCAAAGACGAACGGGAATTGCTACCGGGTAAGCGGTGTCCGATCCACGCCAGCAAAGAAGTTGAGTGGCGCGACGAGGAGAACTACTTTTTCCGCCTGTCGCATTATCAAGACCAACTACTCGCCCTTTATCAAGAACGTCCCGACTTCATCGCGCCGGAAAGCCGGCGCAACGAAGTGCTCAGTTTCGTCAATTCGGGACTGCAAGACTTTTCGATTTCTAGGGTGAATCTCGAATGGGGCCTGCCGGTGCCCTTCGATCCAAGCCACACTATTTATGTCTGGTTTGACGCTTTGCTAGGATACATCACCGCCCTGCTCGCTCCAGACAGTGACCCGACTCTAGAGAATGCTGTCTCTAAATGGTGGCCTGTTGACCTGCACTTAATCGGCAAAGATATTCTCCGTTTTCACGCAGTTTACTGGCCGGCAATGCTGATGTCAGCAGGCTTGCCGGTGCCGGGCCGTGTCTTCGCACACGGTTTTTTGACCAAAGATGGCAAAAAAATGGGTAAAACGGAGGGCAATACTTTAAACCCAGTAGAATTGGTGAATAAATACGGCGCTGATGCAGTGCGTTACTATTTCCTGAAAGAAATTGAGTTCGGACAGGATGGCGATTTTAACGAAACTCGGTTTATCAATACATTGAATGCTGAGTTAGCAAATGATTTGGGAAATTTGCTGAACCGCACCTTAAACATGGCTCGCAAATATTGCGGTGGTTGTGTTCCAAATGTGTCGGGCGAAAATATTTCCGGCGACAACGTACTCAAGGCTATGAGCCTGAATTTGGGCGATCGAGTAGCTGGTTTTTACGAGGAATTGGCGTTTAGTAAGGCTTGCGAAGCCGTACTGGCTTTGGTGCGAGCTGGAAATAAGTTTATTGACGTGCAAGCACCTTGGAGTTTGTATAAGCAAGGACAGCACGAAACGGTCGGACAAGTGCTATATTCTGTTCTGGAATCTGTTAGAATAGCATCTTACCTTTTATCGCCGATTATACCCAATATCAGCAGTGCTATCTATCAACAGCTCGGTTTTTCAATAGACTTTAACGATCGGGTAACAGTTAACAGTTTAACCAATTTTGCAACTCACTCTGTTTGGGGCGCTTTGCCGGCCAACCAAACTCTGGGGGAAGCCCAGCCAGTTTTTAAGAGGCTGGAACTGCTGGAGACAGTACCGTCGTAGTTGGGGGGAGTGATCGGGGTGCGATGACTGATCGCCAATTAGCTCTTATAAAGAATACCCTGAAAACCCTGTGACTTTATTCCAGGGATGAAAGGGCGTTGCAGGATAAATCCAGCCAGCCCTCTTTA
>DMYK01000122.1:468-4503 GCA_003483675.1 Microcoleaceae cyanobacterium UBA11344 | reverse complement strand
TTTGTAAGCAAACCACACATTGTCAAATTGGATTTCTCCTGATTCAGAATCCTGCGATTTTGGATTTTCTCCCCCCCTTAGCAAGGGGGGGTTGGGGGGGGTGAGTTGGGAATTATTAGACAATAGACGATATTCAGAAGTTGCGGGATTTTGATGATTATTATCTGCCAATTCTCGATGGAAATGGGACCAATTGTCAGCAATTGCCTCTGGATGTCCTGTTATCAGCAGGGGTGAATAATATTCCCTTTTTTCCTCTTCCCTCTTTTTACCCTGAGCCCTTCCTTCTTCCTTCTTCCCACTGGTTGGATCTTTAATTTCGATCGGTTCGTTGAGAATATCACTAATCCGTTCAACGGCGGTAAATCCTGCTTGAATAGCGGTGAATTTCTCAGCAAATTGCCGGAGGGGATCGAAGAGACGCTGAGCAAACAGAATGAATGCAGAGAGAGTACCAAAGTTAATTGTACCTTGCATCAGGCTTTGACCGCCCATCCACAAAACTGCTGCGATCGCAACTAAAGCAATCCATTCTAATGTAGCAGATACCGCTGAGTCGTAAAAGATAGTTTCATCAATTGCTTTAATGTAGCGCTGATTGGTGACGCGAAACAATTGTGAGTTGAATCTTTCGCGGCGGAATAGCTGCACTACACCAATACCAGTCAGGTTTTCTTGCAGTTGGGCGTTGAGATCGGCAAGTTCTTCTCTAGTCTTGTAATTTGCTACCCGATATTTGTACTGAAAATAAACTATGAGTGCGGTAATTGGTATCATCATTAACACCAACATTAAAGCTAATTGCCACTGCATGGTAAACATGAAGATGGCAATTACTAATATTGAAAATAAATCGCCGAGAATGCCGATCGCCCCAGAAGAAAAAACCTCGCCCAAAGCTTCTACATCGCTGGTGAGGCGAGTCATCAATTTGCCTACAGGAGTGCGATCGAAAAATCTGACTGCTAGGGAAGTGACGTGGGCGAACAAATCATTTCTAATATCAGTAGTAATTATTTGCCCTACTTTCGTGACTAAATAGCCTTGAACCGATTGCAATCCCAGCCGAAATGCTATAGTTAGCATTAGCATAACTGCCAGAATATTTAATCCGGCAGATAAAGGCATTCCCCGCAGAAATTCGTAGGTAGGTTCAGCTCGAATTAGGGAAATTGCCTGTCCGATCAAGATGGGTTGAACTGCTCCCGATACGGCCAGCGGTACTAATAGCACGAGGGAAATAATCAGCAAACGTTTGCTGCGGGTTGCATAGGATGCCAACCTCATGAATAACCGCCAGTCTGTTTCGCGGCGGGGTTGGTTTTTGGTGTCTGCTACTGGTGAAGAAATGGTCATCGATCGCAAAAATGGTAGAATATATCCCTGTCATAATTGTAACAACAGAACTTACGCACGTCGAGGCCAGAAACCGGGTTTCGACCTAGATCTATAGTTGAGAAAGCAAATATTTTTCAGAGAAACCCGGTTTCTTTAGGAACTCTTCTCCAATTGCTTGTTAACTTTTTGAATTTTCCTAGCAAAATACTCTTGTCGGTGTCCCAACCTTTTAGCCACTTCCAAGCCTTTTTGATAGGATTCCAAAGCTTTTTTATAATCCTTCATCTCCTGATAAACTTGACCGATATTGTCATAAGCGTTCATCAATCCGTATAAATTGTCAGCCCGCTCTTCTAACAGCAACTGCATTTTATAAATCCGTAAAGTCGGCTCCCATTGCTTTTGCGATCGATAAAGTAAAGCTAATTTTTCCAAAGCTTCGCTAGCTTGGGCATACTGTTGAATGGGTACGGCTAAATTGTATGCTTCCTGATAGTATTGAGCTGCTAAATTGATTTGACCTAGACTTTGGTAATCAGCAGCGATCGCAATTTTTAGCGGTGGTATAGCGCTGGGATTTTGCAGATTGACATAAACCGCTGTTAGTTTTTCCCTAGCTGCGATCGCCTTTAGGGGCTGTTTCGACTGCTGGTAAACATAAGCCAATTGTCTCAGAGCATCTACCTCAGTTGGAGGAGTTACAGGTTGCGGAGGTGCGCCATTTCCCACCGTTACAGTAGAAGTTTGAACAACAGAATTGGCAGCAAATAAAGCGCGGTTTTCCTGAATTAAAGTTGCCAATTCCTCATAAACGGGAGCTGCTTTATCGTAACTTAACCAATTAATATGAATTTGCCCGATCGCCTTTAAAGTCTGACCTTGAGCCAAAATATCCTCCCGCTGGCGTGCATTGTCGAGAATTTCTTGATAAACTTCTACTGTCGGGCCTTTAGCGCGCACCTGCTGAAAAGCCGCCGCCAAGGCTGGGAGCAACTCAGTATTAGCTGGTACCTGGGATTTGACTTGTTTTTGAATTGCTTGTAGCCGTTGGGTAATAAACTTTAATTCGAGGGTTTTACTATTACTCCAAGCAACACTTCCCACCCGACTCAAAGCAGCAATTTCCGCCGCCGGGCCGAGATACCTGCGTAGTCGCAATTCTCGAAACCAGATTTCAAAAGCACCGACTCCATCTCCAGCTTGCTGTTTAGCCACAGCTTCTAAATTTAACTGATCCAAAGCCGCGCTCAATTCATCCCGCTGAGTGCTGCTCAAAGATTCGCTGGTGGGAGTTAGGGGATCTGGTGTGGTAATCTCTAACGGATTAGGAGAAAATTGATCCAGACCTGGTTGATTAGTTTGGGCGCTAGCAATAGAACCAGCACATAACCACAAAAACAGTAAGCACCCGATGGGGACAGAACTTCTCATCATCAAAATTTGGTTGTAGCGATGCCGCATCCATTCTCGAAACATCAAGTTTTGCATATCATACAAAACGGTATATATTATGTCACAAAGATGGCACAAAAGCCAACAGTTGAACAAGAACAGCAAAATCAAAATTACCGCACTCAGCTATTGTTTGCATTTAAAAACGCTGGGCGATCGTATTTTGCGCTTATGCAGTTTAGCCCTAATTTTGTTAACTATTTGCACAGCTTGTGCTCCACCTCCCGCAGTGGCCAAAGACCGCTCTTTCCCGAAAATGTCCCTAGAATTTTTGGGGGAGTATCAATTGCCCAAAATCAATTTTGAAGGAGCACCAGTCGGCGGCTTATCAGGAATTACCTACGACTCCAAAGGTATGAGCGGAGTCACTTCCCAAGCTTATCGCTTTTACGCTCTTTCCGACGACCCCAGCGAAAACGGAGAAGCCAGATTTTACAGTCTTAGACTCGACCTCACATCAGGAGATTCACCAAATATTAGTCTGAAAAAAGTTACCGTTGAAGGTGTTACTTCCCTCAAAAAAGCAGATGGCGAAACCTTCTCTTGGGGTTCCATAAATCCTGAAGGAATCGCCCTTTCTCCCCGCAATTCCGTTTTGATCGCCAGTGAAGGCGTTACTCATGTTGGTATCCCTCCTTTTGTCGGAGAATTTGACTTAAAAACTGGCAAAATGCGGGAAAATTTACCAATACCAAAGCGCTACATTCCCGATGCCAGCGATGAGAAACAGCAGCAAGGAGTGCTGGATAATTTGGGTTTTGAATCTTTGACAATTGACCCAGAAACTTTTAGTCCGGGTGGCCTCGATCCGTTTCGTGTGTTTGTGGCTACGGAAGCGCCTTTAATGCAAGACGTAGACCCGTCACAGGCAAGTAAACTTCGTCTTTTACATTATATCATCGTTGATAAAACAGCGCAATTAGTCTCAGAAAATCTTTACACGCTCGATCAAGTTCCTTTGAGTATTTTGAATGGTTTAACAGAATTAGTAGCTGTTGGTGGCGGCCAGTTTTTGAGCTTAGAGCGTTCTTTTGGGCTGTCGGGATACGGCGCGCGGATTTATCAAGTAGCAGTTGGGGCGGCTACAGATACTTCGAGAATCAATAGCTTCAAAGGGCGATCGGCGGTTGAACCTGTCAGGAAAAAGTTGCTCCTAGACTTGACAGAATTGGGAATTCCGCTGTACAATTTAGAGGGAATGACTCTCGGCCCGCGTTTGCCAGACGGTAGTCAAAGTTTAGTTTT
>DMYK01000122.1:0-376 GCA_003483675.1 Microcoleaceae cyanobacterium UBA11344 | reverse complement strand
CGCTTACTTGTCATGCTGAGTCCCGATCCTTCCCCCGGCTCAGGACTGCGAAGGAACGTAGTCAAGCGTTGCATCGGGCGAGATTCTTCGCTTCCCTCAGAATGACAACTACTCAAGGAGACTTGATATTATTTCTTAGTCTCGCTTGGCGCGGACTTTGTTTGTATAGCAGCGGTTTCAACCAGGTATCAACGGATTAATTAACTACCACTAATCATGCCAACTCGTAACACCTTGCACTTACCTGAAATCGAACTTTCTTACCTAGAATGGAAGCCAGAAACGGAGAAAGAAAAAGTTCCGCGTTTGCTGCTGCTACACGGTTTAGCAGATAGTGCGTTTGTCTGGACTAGCTTGGGCAATTACTTGTCTAACC
>DMYK01000310.1:4937-5561 GCA_003483675.1 Microcoleaceae cyanobacterium UBA11344 | reverse complement strand
GATGTAATCTAAACCCAATAGCTCCTCTATCTTATAAATATTAACATCGCGGAGAGCTTCTTTGACACCAGCAACTCTCCGGGCACGCAAGGAAAACAAAATCCCGGCATAGGGCAAATGCTTCACAGCTAACGCAAAATCTTTTTGAACTTCGATAGATTCATGCTGTCGGTAAACATCCTCAATTTCTTGAACCAAACATTGATATTTGTCCTTAACTTTTTGGTACAATTCAGTCCACTCAGGAAAATAAGCTAAAAATTCTTCTCCTTCATTAGTTAAAACAATCTCGATCATCCGGCGAGTAGAAAACCCTTCTCGGAGATGGGAAATCGCAACATATTGAGGAGATTTGACTTTAACTCGGTTGAAATCAGCGTCGCAGATAATATACCCTTCGGAATCCATCGGGTCTAAGTTTTGAGCCGCTTCGATCACTTCTTTCCAGCTAGTTAAAGGATAGGATTTTACTAATTCCCATCCATATTTATTCGCCGAAATACTGGGGTCTGTTTCTAGCAGTGTTTGAGTGTTGCGAACGCCGTGCAGCACGATTTGATTGTCGTTTTGCTGGACAACTATTCTATTGTAAGGTGTCATCAACTCAAAAATAAAACATTGGTC
>DMYK01000310.1:0-4869 GCA_003483675.1 Microcoleaceae cyanobacterium UBA11344 | reverse complement strand
TCGGGAGTGCCGCTAGATTGCACTCTCCATTCTCCATTATAAAAATAGAGTGCAGTCAGAGAACCATCGAGTTTTTCATAGACTTTGGCATTGTTCCAATTAATTGTAGCGGCGTGAATTTCTCCGTAGTTAAAAAATTTGTCGTAGGGATAAGAAACTATTTGCCAATCTTGGGATGAATCTAAAATGATACCTCGACACTGTTGCACTATTTTTTCTCCCAGCGGGGATTCTATCTGCGAGTATTTCAGACAGACTAGATGAGGATATTGCCGATCGCGCGTAACTTTGATCTGATAAGTTTGGGACAAATTTTCTAATCCATGCTGGCGTAAATACTCTTGCAGTTCCACGATTGACTCCTAAATTGCTCGCCTTCTCTATATTATAGATCACTGCATATTCTAGCAACTTTGTCAAGAAAATATAAAATTAGTTGGTTACTGAAATGGTTACTGAAAAGCTATTATTATTTCTGTATTGTGAATTATGGTTGTATATAGGTGAATGCGGTTCGGCTGCTGGACTGTTTGAATATCAAGGAAAAAGACAATGAACAAAAAATTATTACTTTTGGCGACTTCTGCGTGTGTATTGACTGCTTTAGTACCTGCATCGGTAGTTTTTGCTGCTTGCGAATTGTCGCAGCGACAACCGGAAACACAACAACTTGCTCAAGGTGATACTGCTGTTGCGGTAAGTGAAATTTTGCCAAAGTTAAAAGGCAAAACGCAAGTGCCAATTTTCATTCCCAGCAGTATTCCTATTTCGCAGAAACTTTACTATCAAAGCACAGCGAAAGCAGACAGCTATACTATTTCAATGGAGTATACAGCAGATTGTCGTGGTGCGGGAGCTTGCTCTTTTGGGGAAATTCGAGGTCAAAAAGGTGGTGAGTTTTCTACAAAAATAGAAGGGGTAACTAAGACATTAAAAAATGTGCAACTTGCCGGTGTGAAAGGAGTTTTTCATAACGGTTGTGGGGCTTACTGTACGGCAAGTATTGAGTGGAAAAATCAGGGATTTTTCTATACCATAGCAATTAAAAATGGAGGGGAAGCTGATGTAATTAAGATGGCTAATTCGGCGATTCAAGCTGGTAAGCGTTAAATGTTCCAAATCCCCGAATTATGTCAGAAGTCGGGGATTTTATCTCAAATAGATGACTAGAGAATAGTTGTAATCTAAAGAGGAAAAAGATGATGAGCGTAAAAAGGCTGTTTAGGGCTGTTTTTGCTGGTGTCACAACTGGTTTGGCGATTCCCTTCGGGATAGCTTCGCTTCACGTACTTTTGACACCAAAACCGCTGGTAGCACAGACTGAAGTGCCGATTACAGAAATTCGCTGGTTTAATTCTTCTCCTAAAGATAGTTGGCAATCTATACAATTTATTGTCCCAAATGAAGACAATACTAAATCTGTTTCTGGCGGTAAATTGCGGTTGTATCACGTTCATATTGCTAGGATGTTTGAGATTTCTCATTTTCTGTGCAATCGCGATCGCACTTCTGCCGGTTACGATTGGTCTTACGAGGTGGCCAATGGTAATATTGAGGTGGGAAAATTCAAAATTAGCTGCAATCTCGCCCGCGAAATTGCCACAGCTTACGGGTTGGACAAACCGCAACTTACAGTGATTCGCCGCAATTTCGACCTGAAAAACGATCGCCATTCTGTGGAAGAAGAAAAATATTCAATTCCGACTTTGAACCTTACTGAAACAAAAATATCGCAGTGGATAGATTTTGTCAAGCAGTTGACCCCTATCCGCGAGAATTCTGGTGCAGAAAAAGCTCGCAGCCGTTTTCCTGCGGCTCAAATTTTTCAGCAGATTAAAGGCAAAACCAGAGTGGCAGTTTTTCTCCCCAGCAGGCTGCCATTATCCGATATTCAGCAACTAGATTTTGATGTGAAAGCGGGCTCCCAAGGTTATATTATTGAAATGTATTTTGGCAAAGGATGCCGCGCCGATGATTGTTATTTCGGCACAGTAGAAGCTCAAAGAGATGAACCTGTTTCGCCGCCTTCGCAATTGCCAAATGATACCTATAGAAGCATTCAATTAGCTAACGGAATTAGAGGAACTTTTTTTAATATTTTCGGGCCGGGCACTGCTTTTGTTGAGTGGCACAATGGAGGGGTGCTGTACCGCATCACAATGAAAAACGGACGGCAGCAAGAAATTGTCCAGATGGTCAATTCTGCAATTCAAGCAGGGAAACGTTAATTTTTGATGAATATTGGAGGTGGGAGAACAATTTTATGTCTTCCTATTTGATCATTTAAAATCGCTAACAAACATTTTTATTCAGGAAGAACAGAATGGTTGCGGTCAAACCAAACGATGTAGTAAATAGACTGAACGCGAAACCCAAATATCCGCTTTTTATCATCAATTCGCATTTCCGATAATCTCCCATCTTCCGGGAAATTCTCAGGCAAAGTTGGATGATCAATCAACTTATAACCCGTTCCCACTGATTCACCGCGTTTTTTAGACCCATGACTTTTAATTTGAGCCCAAGTGTATTTTTCAATTTTCTTGATCCCTTCCATCAGGTCATTGATTTCTGATGATGTCCAGTCAGACAAAAGCCAACGATTTTTGTCTGTATAGGTAAATCTGAAACTAGGACGCTCGTCATCTGTACTGCTTGGCTGGGTTAACTGGGTTGCTGCTTCTGGAATTCTTCTTTGTTGCTTTTTTTGAGATGGTTTTGGTATTTGATCCTTTTTTCCCACTTATGCCTCCACCAAAGGTGCATAGCAGGCTGTCATGTCATCGTGAGAGATAATGTTAGTTGATTTTTCAGCAGTTTCTAATCCCTTGCGGGCGTTTAACCAAGGCATCTCTGAGTGCGTTAATTCTGCCAAATGTTTAGCACTTAATTCTCCATAAGCATTCCAGACTTCTTCGAGTACCTCTATCTCGTCTTCCTCAAATTCTCCATCAAAACTATCGGGAGATGGAATATCACTATATTTGTAAGCTTTGTATTCATTCCAAACATCGCGGACAACAGGGCCGGAAACCCAAGCTTCAATATCTCGATCAAATAGTGGCTGGCTTCTGAAGACTAAACTCCAAGCTTGGGCGTAATACACGAGTTTTTGCAGCTTGAGAAGAGAAATTGTATCGCCTGCCTCTCGATCGACTCGGCCTAGGAAGTAACGAGCTACATCAATAGCACTTTTCATAGTTTTAGCATTATAGTAATTTGATGGATTCACTTTGAATTGTAATTGGCATTGTAAGCTGTTTCGCGTGTTTGTACCAGTTGCGATCGCAAATATCGCAATAAAAATTCATATCGCCGGCAGTAAATATCTGCTCTGGGGGGCGAGTCGATCGCCTCACATAACTGGGCAGAATACTTTATGGGAAATATAATAGAGGCTGGCTGGTAGTGGCGGTCAAAGTCTGATATTTATATTTTATCCCAACCGCCGATTAAAGTCCCCACCTGCGGTAGGCTAGATCAGGTGAATATATTGGCTCATTTCAAGCGATCGATCTTATGTCTCCAACCGCATCTGCTCCCTCCCGAACCGTCCGCATCGGTTCCCGCAAAAGCCAACTCGCTCTAGTCCAAACACATTGGGTGCAAGCAGAGCTACAGAAACATTTCCCGCAACACACTTTTGAAGTCCACACGATGTCCACCCAAGGGGACATAATTCTTGATGTTGCCCTCGCTAAAATTGGTGATAAAGGACTTTTTACTAAAGAATTAGAAACGGGAATGCTTAACAATGAAACGGATTTTGCCGTTCATTCCCTGAAAGATTTGCCTACCAATTTGCCCGAAGGTTTAATTTTAGGATGTGTCACCGAACGGGAAAATCCCGCTGATGCTTTGGTGGTTCACGAAAAACACAAAGACAAGCAACTTGATACGCTGCCAGAAGGTGCGGTGATCGGCACTTCTTCCCTCAGACGACTTGCTCAACTGCGGCATCATTTCCCTCATTTTGAATTTAAAGATATTCGCGGCAATCTGAATACTCGACTTGCTAAATTAGATGATGGCGGTTACGACGCGATTATTTTAGCAGTGGCGGGATTGGAAAGATTGGGTATGGGCGATCGCATCCACCAAGTGATCGCTCCCGAAATCTCCCTCCACGCCGTCGGACAAGGTGCTCTGGGCATCGAATGCCGCGCCGGAGATCCAGAAATTCTGCAAGTGATTAAAGCTCTGGAACACTCGGAAACAGCCCAAAGATGTTATGCTGAACGCGCATTTTTGCGGGAATTGGAAGGCGGCTGTCAAGTGCCGATCGGCGTCAATACCAAAATCGAAAACGGTCAATTAACTTTAACCGGAATGGTATCTAGTTTAGACGGTTTGCGATTTGTAAAAGATACTGTTAGTGGCGCGGCAGAAACTGCTGAACTGCTGGGAATTGACCTCGCTCACCGCTTGCGTGCACAGGGGGCGCAGGAAATTTTGGAGGAAATTTTCCTCGAAGTTCAGCGCGGTTCATAAAGCCGATCGGCATCGGGGTTTTTTGACCCAAAAATCGCCTTTTTCTCAAAAAATTAGGGCGATCGCTTTTGAAAAATAGGTACGATAGCATTCTGGTTGTAGATTTGAGATGGGAATTTTAGATAATCAAATCCCCCGGTTCAAAAATATCCGAGTAATTATCAACATACCCATCCAAAATCTACAATCAAACATCCAAAAATAATCAGCAATCTATTTCAGGAACAGGGAAAATATGAGATCTCAGGAAACTCAATTAAAGCTAGAATTGGCAAAAGTTCAGCAACTGTATGGCAAAATGCAAGCAGATCAGAAAGCTTTGCAAAAGCAATTGAAAGAGTTTAAAACTCAGGCAGGAAACTTTTCTGATGTAGTCGA
>DMYK01000102.1:1028-3109 GCA_003483675.1 Microcoleaceae cyanobacterium UBA11344 | reverse complement strand
TACACTTCTGCTGAGGTTCTCGATTCTAATTTTTGGCCAGACTTGCTGTCAGATGGGATGACTGAAAACTAGGATAATTAACCCCACCTAAAAAAATATAATACCCAGAGCCCCGACAACTTCTGCGAAGTCGGGGCTCGAAAAATCATGGACTAGACAATGCTTGGAATATTGGTGCTATTCTATCAGAATTATTATTGCAACGCAGAACCACACGACAGCAGAATACCCCTAACATCACACTTATGTCTGACTCTCCTCCATCCCAAATTTCCCCAGAATCCTCCCCAGATAGTACAGCTACAGACAACCGCAGTGCTAAAACTCGGCAACTGTTGGGTATGAAAGGGGCTGCTAGCGGGGAAACTTCCATTTGGAAGATTCGCTTGCAACTGATGAAGCCGATTACTTGGATTCCCCTGATTTGGGGCGTGGTGTGCGGGGCGGCTTCTTCTGGTAACTATACTTGGAACCTAGAGAATTTTGCGATCGCAGCAGCTTGTATGTTGATGTCAGGGCCGTTGCTGACAGGGTACACTCAAACTTTGAACGATTTCTACGATCGCGACATCGACGCGATTAACGAGCCCTACCGCCCGATTCCCTCCGGGTTGATCTCCATTCCCCAAGTAGTCACACAAATTTTGGTATTATTAGCCGCAGGCATTGGCGTCGCTTGTGCTCTAGACTTGTGGGCTGGTCACGAATTCCCGATCATGACTGTTTTGACTCTCGGCGGCGCATTTTTGGCTTACATCTACTCTGCGCCCCCGTTGAAACTCAAGCAGAATGGCTGGTTGGGAAATTACGCCCTGGGTGCTAGCTATATTGCTCTGCCTTGGTGGGCTGGTCAAGCTTTGTTTGGTACACTAGATCCTACCATTATGATTTTGACCCTGTTTTACAGTTTGGCTGGGCTGGGAATTGCGATCGTCAATGATTTCAAAAGTGTTGAGGGCGATCGCCAATTAGGGTTAAAATCTTTGCCAGTAATGTTTGGCATCACCACCGCAGCTTGGATTTGCGTGTTGATGATCGACATATTTCAAGCCGGGATTGCAGGTTACTTAATTAGCATCCACCAAAACCTGTACGCTGTCATCCTCTTGCTGCTGATCATTCCCCAAATCACTTTTCAAGATATGTATTTTTTACGCAATCCTCTGGAAAATGATGTGAAATATCAAGCAAGTGCTCAGCCTTTCCTAGTATTGGGTATGCTGGTAGCAGCTTTGGCACTTGGTCATGCTGGTTTGTGAAAAGTTCTGAGTTGGGAGTTTTGAGTTAAACAGTTTTTAATTCAGAATCCCTAACTCAAGAATCTGTGCAATTGTATTGAATAAAAATGTCAAGTTAAAAATTAAAAATTGAAGAGGGCTAGCCTTTTTAATTTTTAATTTTTAATTTAAATTGATGAGGTGTGAAGGTCTAAACGTGGCAGAATTTTTCTCAAATATCAAAGATAAGTTGAGCAAAGTCACTAACGCAATAGGCGGTAATTCCGATCGAGAATTGCCTCACGCTGCGAATGGCACCGGGCTAACTTCGCCGGAATCCGAGGCCCAATTATCTACACAGACAACGACAGAAAGCTCAGAGTATGTGGTAGAAGATTCTCAACCTCTAAAAGAGTCAAAATTAGACTCGTCCAATAATCAATATCCCATAGTCAGACGGGATTGGGAAGGATTGAGGCGGTTAATTGCTTGGTGGGAAATTGAAGCTCAAGTTACCAACTTGCAAACTAAGGGAAAACAATTGTTTTCCCTTAGTTTGCGTAGGTGGGAAGCTAAATTGCCCAAAAAACGGAGGGGTGAATCGCAGGAAAATACCGAACTACAGGAAAATACCGAACTACAGGAAAATACCGAACTACAGGAAAATACCGAACTACAGAAAAATCCTCAGAAACTGAAGTTTCGCCACCCTCGATTTTGGATAGGAATCGGTGTTGCTAGTATTGGCGGTGGCGCTTTAATCTACTGTTTGTGGATTTTGCACACCTTAGATAAAAGTTTGCCGGATGTTAATGATTTGTCGGCCTTTAATCGCGATGGAACACTGACAATTAAGGCGGCAGA
>DMYK01000102.1:0-983 GCA_003483675.1 Microcoleaceae cyanobacterium UBA11344 | reverse complement strand
CAACTAATTCAAGCTTTTATTGCCATAGAAGACCGCCGTTTTTACGAACATCGCGGGGTGGATTATCAAGGTATTGTGCGATCGGTTGTTTCTAATTTAGTGGCGAGAGATTTGGTGCAGGGCGGCAGTACCATTACGCAACAATTAGCTCGCGTTGTTTTTCTCAATCAGGAAAGAAGTATTCGGCGGAAGCTTCGGGAGGCTCTTTTGGCTCGGAAAATTGAGCGAGAGTTGAGCAAAGAACAAATTTTAGAGCGCTATTTAAATCTGGTTTATTTGGGTTCGGATGCTTACGGAGTGGGGGATGCGGCTTGGGTTTTCTTTAGCAAAAAAGTCGATCAGTTGACTTTGGCAGAGATGGCAACTTTGGCGGGTTTACCTCCGGCACCGAGCGAATATTCGCCTTTAGTTAATCCGAATTTTGCTAAGAAACGCCGCAATCTTGTGCTGCAACAAATGCAGGAAGCGAAGGTAATTACTGAGGTTCAGGCGAAGGAGGCGATGGCGGAACCCATAGCTATTAAACAAAGTTCACCGAAGCGTTTTCAAGTGGTTGCACCTTATTTTGCTAGTTTCATTAGGAAGGAATTGCCGCGCTATGTTTCTAAGGATGCTTTGGAAGCTGGTGGTTTGACTGTTGAGACGACGGTGGATATGCAGTGGCAAAAAATAGCGGAACAGGTGGTTAAAGATGCGATCGAAGTTGATGGCCGCCGTCAGGGTTTTGAACAAGCAGCTTTAGTTTCTATGGACACTAAGACTGGGGAAGTTAAGGCCCTGGTAGGAGGTGGAAATTTCAAGGAAAGTGAATTTAATCGCGCTACTCAGGCTTTGCGGCAGCCCGGATCGACGTTTAAAGGGTTAGTTTATGCGGCGGCGATGGGGGCTGGTTTTTCGCCTTATGACAGCTATGAAGATGCGCCAATTATTATTGATGGCTATCAACCGAATAATTATGGCAAAAAGTTTAGCGGTTGGCGATC
>DMYK01000304.1 GCA_003483675.1 Microcoleaceae cyanobacterium UBA11344 | reverse complement strand
CAGGGCTTGCCGTTGCAGTCTGTGGAGCGACCGTAAGACCCGAACAGAGTAAATCTGTTAAGGCTGGTGCGAAACCCCGTAAGGGACAGAAGCAGAAACCTAAATCGTGAGGTTTGGGAGTCCCTGTGCGTTTACGCCTGGGTGGATGTCAACTGTTATCTAAGTATCATGCTCAAAATTTTGGTAATTGAGGACGACGAATTAATCCGGGAAACTCTGCTGCAACTCCTGGAATCTCACAGCTATCGGGTCATTGTGGCTCAAAACGGTCGAGTAGGGGTGCAGATGGCACTCTCGGAGATTCCCGATTTAATTTTGTGCGACGTGCAGATGCCGGAACAGGACGGTTATGAGGTGTTACGGACACTGCGGCAAAACTCCCTAGCTGCAACAATTCCATTTATTTTTCTCACGGCTCAAGGTGGGAAAACGGATTTTCGCCGGGGGATGGAATTGGGTGCTGACGATTACCTGACGAAGCCGTTTACTAAGGCAGAATTGCTGGGAGCGATCGCCTCTCGCCTCTCGAAACGGCAAACTATTACTCAACCGCTGACTGTCGCACTCCAGCAAGCAGAAGCCAGACTTAAGGATTTAGCGAACGACTCGACAACTACGAACGCTGTCTCCCCTGAAAAGTTAGCCTTGGAAGCTTTGCTACGCCGCGCTTTGGCACAAGGTGAGTTTCAGGTATACTATCAGCCACAGGTGGATATTGCTACCGGACAAATCATCGGGGCCGAAGCTTTGGTGCGCTGGCAAAATCCTGATCGAGGGATAATTTCTCCAGCGGAATTTATTCCCTTAGCAGAAGACACAGGGTTGATTATTCCGATTGGCGAGTGGGTGCTGCTTTCAGCTTGCGCTCAAACCGCTAGTTGGCTGGCTGCTGGGTTTTCGCCGTTTAGGATCTCAGTAAATTTGTCGGCCCGGCAGTTGTCCGATCCGCAACTCAAGGCGCGCATTGTCCAAATATTAGAAACAACGGGTTTGGAGCCTGCTAATTTAGAGCTAGAAATGACTGAAAGCGCTGTGGTGGAAAATGCTACTGTCGCAGGCACTACTTTAAATGAACTTAAAGCTCTAGGAATTCGGATTGCTGTTGACGACTTCGGTACTGGTTATGCTACTTTAGGATATCTGAAGCAATTTGCTTTTGATAGTTTAAAAATAGATCAAATTTTTGTTCGCAAAGCTAACGAAGATGCTCAAAATGCTGCTATTACTACTGCGGTAATTTTACTGGGACACAGTTTGAATATGACAGTGGTTGCTGAGGGGGTAGAAACAGAAGCGGAATTAGCTTTTTTGAAGGATCAACAGTGCGATATCATGCAGGGGTATCTGTTCAGCCGTCCCGAACCAGCACCAATATTTGAAAGTTTGTTAGTTGCAAATAATCGTTTGTTCGGGCAGTCGCTGGCGACTGTATCTACTGGAGTTATTCCTTTTGTACCTCTATCCGAGCGCGAAAAATCTAAAAATCTCTCAAGTTCAGGTTGGGAAGCAGTTTGACTGTTACCAGGATTTATTTATAATAAAATGAAAATGGTGATTTTCACTTCTATTTCTGCCTCAAGGCAGGCGGTTACTCGACAAAAGTTGTCGCTGTTTTAGAGAGAGGAATAAAAGCAGGCGATTTGACCCGGCTCTTTTTCAATTACATCCAATTTTGTGGGATATAGCGCGGCATGGGACTTTTCGGGAATTGTGGCGTTTGGCAATTGGGAGCCTCGATCAAGTTGCAGCAGGTAAACTCATGAAAGTTCCTATTTTAGGAGCCACAGTTTCAATAACTGTCAACGCGAATTGGTGCAAGGCTGGCATGGCAAAAATATTGGTTGTTGACGATGAAGCAGACTGTCAAACAGTCTTAGCAATGTACTTGGAAAGCCAAGGATACCGGGTTGAATGCGCTAATTCGGGTATTGAGGCCCTCTCGATTTTTGAGAATGACCCCCCTGATTTGGTAATTTCGGATGTCATGATGGCCGAGATGGACGGGTTTGAGTTTTGCCGTCGTTTGCGAACTACCCGTTTAGGAAAGTTGGTACCGTTTATATTTTTGTCGGGTCAAGGGGAGCTAGAATCGAAAGTTGAAGGTCATGCGATCGGAGCTGACGATTATCTGGTCAAACCGTTTCAGTCTCAGGAAATATTAGCTAAGGTGAAAGCACAGTTAGAGCGCTCTCATCGCATTCACGCTGAGATTGTCCGACTGCTTCAAAATTCTACCGCACTGGCGGTGGAGCCAAAAGTTTTAGCAGTAGTGCCAGCACCTGCACCTTTGCTTTTAACGCCAGCGGAGGAAAGAGTTTTTTGGGAAGTTATTCAGGGGTATACTAACAAACAAATTAGCGATCGACTGTTTATTAGCCCCCGGACAGTGCAAGCTCATTTGGGTAGGATTTTCAGCAAGTTACAGTTGGAGAATCGCACCCAGCTTGTAAGATTTGCCTTGGAGAGAGGGTACAAACCACCGCTAAATTAACCACAAACCAATACTTTCAGCCGTTTTAACCGGATTTTCTAAACACTTTCTCCTTGTTTAACGTATTTACGCCGTTTCAGCCGTTGTGTTTACTTAACCCTCCAGAGCTTGCTTTCCTAGATTTATACTAGAGTCAGGTTACAGGTTAAGCTGCAAAATTTAAACTTATTGTGACGCTCTCAAGTACACCACCACTATCTTTTTAAGCTATAGGTTTATTAAGTCCTTAAATATAAAAAATGTACACATAGTTGGTTGTAACCACCTTAAACTGCAATGTTATAGTAGTGTTTGTTTAACTTCAGGTCTTACAACTTTGTCTTACAAAAAAAACTGCTAGCGCAAACTAGGAGCCAGAACCTTGAAAAATCAATAATTTCATGATCGACAGTATATCACTTTTACTTGGGGATGATCCCACGGTCCTAGTTCAAAATTATACCTACCGATATCGCTCCTCCACCATCTACGTCCAAGTCTGTCCTCAAAACTATCCCCGTCATGTAACCCTTTTAGTTTTGCCTTATTACAGTAATTGCGTTTACTGAGAACAATGAAAATCAACCACTCCGACCAGTAAGGCGATTGTACAAAATATTCTCGCTTGCCAGCGTAGTCGGGAAGCACTTTTGTTTCACTCATGTGATGTGCGTGACGTGATTCAACATCAGTTATGTTTGGGCGAATACGATCGACTGGGTTTAAGCAACCATCGTGTTGCACTTCTCCTGCAATACAAAGTGCAATTAATTTATCTACAGCTTCACTCCTATTGCCTTGAGCTTTTAGCAGTGCTACCGTTTGAGGTTTGAGTATTAGTGTTACCCTGACTGCATCCTTTTAGCACCGGACCGTAATTTTTTTCAGGAATTTTCCTTAACTTGTTTCATGTCCTCTGTTACAAGTCGTGATCTGTTTATAACTTCCAGTTGCTGCAAAACTGCCCCCCAATTTGCATTT